>NZ_JBFWIR010000043.1:0-27815 GCF_050255895.1 Parachlamydia sp. | reverse complement strand
TATGAATCCTCAGCAAATTTATTCCAAACTTTACATACAGTTGCTGAGGTAGAAAGATCTTTTTAATCTAATTATTTAAAAACTTCAAGTTGTAATTCAGTTGGCAAAGGAAACAAACCGTTATTTGAACAAACCTTCATATATTCTTCCATTTGTAAAATTATGAACCACAAATTATAAAGAAGTTTATTGTTTTTTTCAGCTTATTATCCATTTAGTGTTTTTTTGAAAAAAGAATAAATTACATATTTAAGCAAAGCGCAAACGCTATAATCCTATTTTTGAGGCGGGATTTTCCCTCCATAAATCTCTGGAACGAATGTATTTTTTAAGAGTATCGCTTCTCCTGTGACCAGTTTGCTTCATAATAGCATATTCTTGAACACCGGCTAAAGTAGCTGTCGTAACAAAACCAGATCTAAGACTATGTCCCGAGTACTTAGCTGAATTTTGCATAAGGTATTGATTCCTTTTAATAATCCTAGCAACAGAACGCGTAGACAGGTTCTTGACTAATACTTCCATGACGATTAATTGATCTAAAAATATGCCCTGAAATGATTCCTGAATGAATCAACCAATCTTGCAAAGCTCTTACAGGACAGGTATCGGGATTAGCTCCATACGGAATGGCAATCTCCCTGCCCTCGCCTTGTTGGTCTGTTTTAGAACGTTTTATTCTTATCACAAACCCGTTCCTCACTAATTTTAAATCTTCGTAATCTATTCCAACAAGCTCCGAACGACGAAAAGCTCCAGCAAATCCAAGTAAAAGCAATGCTTTGTCACGAGTATTGATTAGCTTATTGCCATTTAAAGCCTGAACCATCATTCTCAGATCTTCTATAAGAATAGGTTCCTTACTATCTTGAGAAATGCCTAAAGTATTTCTAATGCCCTTCCAGGTCTCTTGAATTGAGGGATGCCTACGATCAAAAAGATTCCCAGAGATTTGATGGGCTTGACTTATTGAGCTTAATCTTCGTGCTAAACTAGCTACTTTTAATGGAGATATTGATCTACACATATGCTACAGTTACTGAGTTTGGTATGGTGGGGGCATTCTGGGTTGTCGAAAAGCAATTGTTGTAAAAAAGCCCAAAGTTCTTCACTCCATGACCAGTCGCCAGCTCCCGACCAATTGATTGTTGCAAGTGTGGAGTCGGAGCATTTTCTATATCGAATTGAGGCATAAGAACGACAATGGGGCCACGTTTCATGTGGTTAGTGGTAAGAAAAGGGGTAAAAGGACAAAAGCCCTTTAAATACCCCTATCTAAATATTTTATGGCATTATATGAAGCGCAGTATCTTTGTTGGATTTATACACTGCATTAGATTCAGCTAAGAGCTGTTTAACTCTTGGTATTCTTTGAGCAAGATTTATTTTCTCATCGCGAATGCTGTAGGCGAACGGGAAAAAGATCTGATCTTTTTCGGCCCATCCAATAAACCAACCAACTTCTGAGATTTTTTGATTTTGTTCAATGATAGAACCCCATCCTGTTTTTCCAAATAACTTCCATCCTTCAGGTAATTCGCTGACAAATAAGAGCACTTTAGTCATCTGCATGGCACTGTTTGAAATGGAAAGCTTTTCTTGAACCATTTTTTGAATAAAATCAACCTGTTCTTTAGGGGAAATTTTCAAAGAAGAGCTTATCCATGCTTTTGTCAGTCCTCCTGACATGTCTTGATTCCCATATTCTAACATGGCTAAATAATGGTGAATATTTTCGATTTCAAGTTTTGTCGCTAATACCCTAGAGTACCAGACACAAGAGCTTTTCATCCAAGAGTGTGGGCTCTGTGGTTCTTTCCATGATGTTAAGAAGTCATCGTAACCTTCTTGAAAAAACCAAATAGGTGTTTTTTCATCCTTTAAGATTCCTGCATCGTATCCCATCAAGCTCAAAACAATTTTAAAAGTAGAGCAAGGCGTGACGCGTTCATGGATGTGAGGGCCTAGTTCGTGCACGATTTTACTGGTGGTGCCGTTAATGAGAAGAAAGTTTTCCTCAGTTGAAAAAACATTCATGCTAGGAAAAAAGAGTAGAAAATAAATTATTAATCTTGAAAATAATCGACGATCCATTGAAAACCTCATTTTTTGCAAGGATTCTAATGGAATAAATGCTTTGTAAGCTAGGGAATTAGTTTTTTATACAATGCCTGGCGTTGTATTAAGTTTTGCTGTATACACACAGAATGTAATCCTTATTTTTAGTTTGCAAATCGATGAAATTAAAATAACTAGTCAATGGAGTCAGTTTGATGAATAAGCTGAAATATTTAATCTGTCTTGCAATTGGTATTTTTGGTTTTTCCAATCTCTACAGTAATTCCCAGTTATCTAAAGATAAATATGAATCGTTGACAAGATTAAAGGGTACATATAATGAAAAAGAAAAAGTTTTCAAAGCCATTTTTCCAAGAAATGATATTAAGATCTCCGTGGACAACACTCAATTAGATCCATTTATGGGATTAACTTCTTGGTCAGCTTTCACTTCTGTTGGAGAGAACAAATTTATGGTGATGGGGGATTTTGTTCTCTTTCAAGATGAAGTCAATCCAGTGATGACTGTTTTTTTGAACAGCAATATCGATGTTACAGCTCTTCACAATCACTTCTTCTACGATACACCTAAAGTTTATTTCATGCATATTGGGGGAGAAGGGTCTCTTGCTCATTTAGCTGGTGGTGTAAAAAAGGCGTTAGATGTGGTTAAAGACATCAGAATAAAAAATAGTTATCCATCAAAAAATTTTGGAGGTGTCCACATTTCTAGCCAGAATTCCATCGACATTTCAAGCTTAGAGAAAATTTTCGACACGAAAGGACAAAGTAAAGATGGAATGGCAAAATTTGTTTTTGGAAGATCAGTGAAAATGGGTGATGTTATTCTCGGCGGTGATATGGGGGTTAATACGTGGGCAGCTTTTGCTGGAACGAACGAAAATGCCATTATAGATGGTGATTTTGCCGTTTTAGAAAATGAATTACAATCTGTTCTGAAAGCTCTGAGGAAAGGTGATATCAATATTGTTGCCATTCATCAACACATGACGTTGGAGCATCCTAGAATGATTTTTCTTCATTATTGGGGACGAGGAAATGCCAAAAATCTCGCAAACACTGTTAAAGAGGCTTTAAAGTTAACAAAGTGATATAAAGAAAATGTGAAGTTGACTCATGAGAAACTCTGGCGAATCGTATGGTTTGTCAAAAAAAAATTTCGATCACCCTAATGCATGATTTTATTTTGTTTGGGGTTGCGAGACGTGGTGTTCAACAAATCGAGCTTAAGCATTTTTTTCTGTTGCTTTGCTCTATAGCCTTACCACTATTAAACATAATTAAAGATTTATTCTCTAGTTAGTGAGCAACAATTGCATTTTGGGCTCAAGCATATGTTTCGCTTCTTGCCGATTAGGTGGCGGTGCTGCCTCTTTATTCCAAAATTGTTTAAACCAAGGCTCATTAGTCGTCGCTTCCCACGAAACGCTCGTATTGCAAATAGCAAACCATATAAGCTGTTCCAATAAAATTTTATTCTTTTTAAGGTGTTCAGGAAGATGATGCCATTGATGATGGTCATGTAAAACTGCAGCTATTCCATACTGCAAAAGATATTGACGAGCGGTATCGAGTTCTTTAAATTTGAAAATCCCATGGCTAACAGCAGTTATATATAATTCCTCATTTTCTTTAAGAATATTCTTATTCGGAACATGTTTGATAAAAGCGGGATAGGAACTATCACGTTTTTTAGCGATGGCAAAGATTTTTTTAATAATGTCTAAGTCATTTTGAAAAGTTTTTGGCAATTTTTGAAAATATTGATAACAGACTGGATCTTTTGCAATGAGTGCTTCGATGATGTCACGATCCTCTTTTAAACTTTGCAAAATTTCATATGCGTAAAAAGTCATATGCTTATCATTGATCAAACTTAGAATAAAAGGTTTATCGTTTTTAATATCATCTGGAGTTCTCCCAAAGACGGTTTTAAAACAGAAGGGCTTTTCTTTGAATAGAGCGAGTAAAAATTCCTTGTCATTAAATAATTTTTTTGGAAATTCTTTTAAAAATGCATTATGGCCATTAAGAAATAGTGAAACATTTGAAAAGTCGTCTTGTCTTTTTAACCATTTGCATACAAGAATAAAATTGCCTAAGAAGGGAATGAGTGCCAACACACCTTTTGTGACATGAGACCAGTTATCCAACTTGCGTCTTGTTAAGCTGAAAATGTTAATTGGGTCGTTCGATTTTGAGGGGGGAGTTCCGAATGCGCGATCTCGAATGGCACAGATTAAGTGCACGATGCCAGAAGGAATGCTGATTATAGGTACAAAATCTGTGTAAGAAAGATAATAAGAGGCTGTATCTAATCTGTTCATAAAACACCTGGTAAATCATGAAATAATCCGCGTAAGTTTATCTATTAGATTGATTAATTGGCAATCTTTTAATGCATTTGGTTGAATCAATTAAAAGCAGCCGGGGACAGGATTATTTAGTTTCGCACAGAAATTTTCGGTTTTGTTAAGCATCTTAACTTCGCTTGGATCGCATCCAAGGATTTGGCAGCTTCCAATCACAAACATCTCTGTAGCACCTTTTACAACCATTTCTTGGGCAAATCGAACGCTACTATTCCAAGTTGGCAAATAAGGTCGTACAAAGCCCATGAAGTTCCCAAGTTTCCAGTTGGCTGGTTTTTGAGCTTGTTTATGTGCTATGTGTTTTCTAAAAGCTCTCTGGATTTTTGTCGCGGCTATTGTTCTTTTCAGCTTTTGCATGACTAGCTGTTGCTGTTTTAATTTCTTTAAATGAGTGATAGCTTGTGTATTTTCTAAACTAAATATTTTAATCGGAATGGTGACTAGTAAAATCGGAAGTGAAATCAAACTGATCGCGATAGCTAAGCCCAGAGATCGGGAGGTGGCGTATTTATATTTTTCATCACCATTTAAATCATGAAAAAAGACAACGCGCTTTCCCCCAAATAAGGCATAGACCCCTTGATTGTGAAAATCAGCCCAACGCAGGATGCGTGACTTATCTTGATAATTAAAGAAATCAAAACGGTCAATCATGTGAGTCTCTGCGTACAAAGGGGTTAATAGATCTGAAAGATAGCCTGAATAGAGTAGTCATCATTGCTTTTTAGAAAGGCTATTTTTTACATGCCGAAGAATAATACTGGTTCGCATGTTTTGTAATCAAGATGAGGTTATAAGATTTCTGCGATCCAATGATTTCCAATTGGGTTTCCAAAGGGGCGCAAGAGTTAATGAGAAATCTCTTTTTTGGGTTTGCCTATAAAAATAGTCGCTGGTAGTCTTTTTGGGATTTGAGAAGTTTTCCAGGCTGAAATTCGGTGGTTTCCTTCATAAAGTTGGTATCTTTTGAGGGCTGTAGGAGATGGATTCTTCCACAGAACTATACCTCTTAATTCAGAAACCTGAAACTGTTCTTCACTTGGAAAAAGGATTTCAACATTTTTTAGCATCCAATCGATTTCCAAGGCATTTATCTCGACTTTTCTCCACCTGGCTTCTTCTCTTTCAGATTTCCAGAGCTGAAATTGACCTCTTACAGATTGAAAAATGGATTCAATCAATGCAATGTTTGGATTTTCATTTTTAGGGCTGAGATCGGCTCGTTTCGGGAATGTTGGTCGAATATATTTTGAAAACTGACATTCCGGCGACCATTCATTATACAGCCAGGTCTGTTTGATTTCAAAAGTTGAAGTTAATTTTGTCACCATAGAGCCCGAAGGGTACTTTGAAAATATATTTTGGGCTATAGAGGTTACTTCAGAATGATGCGAAGATGGTGTTATAGATTCATTTATTTTTTTTATTTGATCTGTTGCTATTCCGATGGGATCCATAGATACCTTTTTGCCTGTGTGTTTTTGTGATAAGAAAGATTGTGCGAAAAAAAACATTTTACCGCGATTTTTTAGTGATTATAGATTCACAAATCATGAAAGATCGGAATATGCATATAATGACTCAAAGAAGTAAAATGCTAAATGAAGAAAAGCATTAGCTTTCATCATTGTCGAGAGGATTTTGCAGAAAAAAAATACATAAATTTTCTTTTTTTTCATTTAGGTATTGCACAAAAAATCGATTTCAGTATAAGATCTCATCTTTAAATTAAGCGTGTACGACATTACTGGGGTGTCGCCAAGCGGTAAGGCAGCGGTTTTTGGTACCGCCATGCGAGGGTTCGAATCCTTCCACCCCAATTACGACTTAAATACTGGAATAGTTAAATGCCCAGTCCGTCATCACACTTGCTTTTGTTTTCCGGGTCATCGCATCCGACATTAGCTCAACAAGTGGCCGACTATCTGGGAGTTAAGCTAGGTCAAGTTCAGTTAGAGCGTTTTCCAGATGGAGAAATTTCCGTTCAAATTTTGGAAAATGTGCGTGGACGAGACACGTTTGTTATTCAACCGATTGCTCTCGACCCAAACAACTACTTGATGGAGCTTCTTATAATGATTGATGCTCTTAAACGAGCGTCAGCCCATAGCATAGCAGCCGTCATCCCTTATTATGGGTATTGCCGGCAAGATCGCAAAGATAAACCCCGTGTTCCGATTACAGCTAAGTTGGTGGCCAATCTCTTAGTAGATGCCGGAGCAACAAGAATCTTAACGATGGACTTGCATGCAGGGCAACTTCAAGGTTTTTTTGATATTCCTGTTGACAATTTGCAAGCGCGTCTCCGTCTAGGAGAAGCCTTCAATGATCTGATGCCAAGCAATTTTGCTGTTGTAGCCCCTGATGTGGGAAGTGTTAAACTCGCAAGAGATTATGCACATCAACTCGGAGTGGATTTAGCAATAGCAAGTAAACACCGGACGAGTGTATCAGATGTGCAAATTGCAACTCTATTTGGGGATGTCGAAGGAAAAGATGTACTTCTCGCTGATGATATGTGTTCCACCGCTGGAACGCTAGTGTCAGCTGCGAAAGCGTGCCAAGAGAAGGGAGCCCGTCGGATTTTTGCTGCAGTTACGCACGGTTTATTTGTTGGAAATGCCGTTGCAAGAATTGAAAAAAGTCCCATTGAAACGGTGCTCGTAAGTAATACAATTCCTTACACAGATCGACTTAGTCAATCGACTAAAATCAAAATCGTATCTGTCGCAAGTCTCTTAGGTCAGGCAATCAGCTGTATTTTATCACGGCAGTCCATCTCTTCCCTATACGAAATTAACGAAGCGTAGCATTGAGCGATAGCTAAACTTAGCGCTTTGCTTGCAGCAGGCTCAGAAATTTACATGTGAACCCTGTCTGCTTTTCACTTAACTTAGGTTTTTGGAGGATCCATGAAACTCAAAGCTTTTAAACGAAATGTTGAAAAAAGATGTAACGTCAATAAGCTACGTCGCGAAGGAAAAATTCCTGCGGTTATTTATAAAAAAGGAAGTTCTGGTGAAGAACTTTCAGTAGACAGTATCATGTTTACAGCAGCTCTCCGTAAAGTTGAGCCAGGCCATCTTTCAACAACAATTTTTATTCTTGAAGATGAAAATGGTGCTGAAAGACGAGTCATTGTTAAAGAAATCCAATACAACGTCACAAATTATGATGTGATTCACTTGGATTTTGAAGAATTAATTGATGGAACACCTGTCAATGTGAAAGTGCCAATCGAAATCGTAGGCGTTGCTGATTGCCCAGGAATTAAATTAGGTGGCGTTCCACGTCAGGTTATCCGTTCATTGAAAGTACGCTGCTTGCCAAAAGATATTCCAGCTTCATTCCCGATTGACATTTCAACTTTGTCCCTCGGCGAATCAAGACGTCTTTCTGATTTGGAAATCGCAAATACACTCCGTCCTTTGATGAATTTGAGTGAAGTTGCTGTTGCCATCGTTAAACGTTAAGGATTGAATTTTGGAAGAAGTATCCAAACAACACCTCTTTGTAGGACTGGGAAATCCTGGCAAGAAATATGAGATGACTCGACATAACATTGGGTTTCTCGTCCTTCAAGCCTATGCTCAGCAGTTTGGATTTACACTTGCACCAGATAGTAAATTTAAGGGAACGGTAGCAAAAAAGAAATTTCACTCAGGAGAAGTTCATCTTTTGCTGCCTGCCACCTTTATGAATGAAAGCGGGCAAGCTGTTAAACGTTATGTCGATTTTTACAAGATTCCCATTTCATCTATGACGGTTGTTGTGGATGATGCCGATCTTTCCTTTGGAGCTATACGCTTAAGATCGCAGGGGAGTGCAGGTGGGCATAACGGACTTAAAAGCATTATTAGCCACTTAGGAACTACCCAATTTGCACGTTTGCGAATGGGAATTGGCCGTCCAGATCGAGAAAGTTCACTGGATGACCTAGCAGATTATGTATTAGATAACTTTTCACAAAATGAGATGCCTCATTTAGCGTCCTTCTTACAACAAGGGGCTAACATTTTAGAGAGATTACTGACGCAAGACCTGGCAGCAGCCATGAATGTCGTCAATAAGAGTTCTTAGGCATTTCACTAACTTTATGAGGCCATCACACATGGCCGGGAGAATAAGCAATGAGTGAAAAACAAAAGCATTTATACGAGGGGATGTATGTCATCAGCGCGACACTAAGCGATGAGGCACGCAAGAAAGCCCTTGAAAAGATTCAAAATGGAATCACTGAACATGGGGGAGAAATCCTTAAAGTTCACGACCAAGGAAGACGTCGATTGGCCTACCAAATCGATGGACACCGCGAAGGGTACTATTATTTACTTTATTTTAGTGTCGATCCTGCCGCTATTTCCGAACTTTGGCATGATTATCATTTAAACGAAGATCTGATCCGTTTCATTACTCTACGCACAGATAAAGTAATGGAAAAAATTGAGTTTAAATCTTTGGTTGAAGCACAGTAAGGAGTATTTAAGTATGTCAACAAGAAACACAAAGCGTGCACATCCAAGAGATCAGCGTGCGCGTAAGCGTAAAACATGTCCTTTTACTGCTGCTGGGATCACAGAAATTGATTACAAAGATGTGAGTACCCTCAGCAAGTTCATTACCGAGCGAGGTAAAATTTTGCCACGTCGTATTACTGGTGTCTCAGCCTATCACCAAAAACGTTTAGCAGAAGCCATTAAGCGAGCACGTCATATCGCTTTGTTGCCGTTTGTGGCTGAAGTATAAGATTAACAGATTAGGAGATAAGTCTCATGGCACACAAATTGCTATTAATTGAAGATGTAGAAAATCTTGGACGAAGCGGAGATCTCGTATCAGTTAAGCCTGGATACGCACGTAATTTCCTTTTGCCTCAAGGCGTTGCAGTTCCTGCAGATAAGCGTTCTCTTAGAATGCGAGCACGTTTACAAGAAGAACGTGAGAAAAAAGCTGCTGTGGACAGATCTGAATCAGAAAAAATTGCAGCTCAATTGGCTGAAGTCACTTTGACATCTATTGTGAAAGTTGACCATGATGGACATATGTATGGTTCCGTGTCAATTGCAGATATTGCTCATTTACTTTCTACTCAGCAAGTTGAATTAGAGAAGCGTTCTATTGGTCTAAAGCATCCTATTAAAGAAATTGGAGTTTACACAATTCCAGTGAAATTAAAAGAAGGTGTGACAGGATCGTTTACGTTGAAAGTGATTTCAGAAGAAGCTAGCCGTCAGGCAGCAGAGGCTGAAAGCGCAGAAAAAAGCGAATAATTACGCGATTATTTTTACCACAAAGAGCACAGCAATGTGATCTTTGTGGTTTATTCATTTTCTCTCCTTGGAGTTTCTGGCATGCTCACCCTCTATTCTCCAGCTAAAATCAATCTTTTCTTACAGATTCTTTCGCGTCAAGATGATGGATATCACCGTTTGGCAACCCTCATGCAAACCATTAAGTTAGCCGACACCTTGCATGTTGCGCTTGCGGATCAAGATGAGCTAACGTGTACCGACCCTTCCATCCCTACAGATGGATCAAATTTAGTTTTAAAAGCAGCCAAGCTGTTTCGTGAAATAAGTGGTTTGTCCGTTGGAATTCGAGTGCATTTGGAAAAAAAAATCCCTCATCAAGCTGGTTTGGGAGGAGGGAGTAGCAATGCCGCTACCACGCTATGGGCTCTCAACCAACTCACTGGCCAAACATTATCGACATTCCAACTGATGCAAGCAAGTGGAAAAATAGGTTCGGATATCCCTTTCTTTTTTTCTAAAGGAACAGCCTTTTGTACAGGGCGCGGAGAGATTGTGCAAGCACTCCCTCCTTTTCAAAATGAATCCGTTACAATTGTTAAACCTACAGAGGGATTGGAGACAGCTAGGATCTACGGTCAATTGGATTTGAATGATACTTGCAAAGAGAATTCCGAACGATTGCTCCATTCGTTTATGTATCCCAATCAGATTCCTCTTTTGGTGAATGATCTCGAGAAACCCGCCTTCGGCTGTTTGCCTCAGCTGGAAGATTTAAAGCGGCAATTGCAGCGATCAGGATTTAAATCTGTTCTGATGTCTGGGAGTGGTTCTGCATTTTTTTGTTTGGGTCAATCTGAAAAAGAACTTCCGACAGACCTCTTTAGTTGCCAGACAAGCTTTGTTAATCGCTCTGCAGAAAATTGGTATACGCTTTAATTCTGTCCCCAAGTTGGTTGATAAACTGTATTGTTTCCTGAGGAGTGAGAATCCCTGCTTGAATGGAGGGGCCTGCAATTTGCAGAAGCTCGATTTGAAAACTTTCTAATGAAAGGGGTTCTCGTGTATCCACATATCCTTCCTCGATAAGTACTTCTTTTAGCCTAGACAATGTTTGCAGACGAAAACCTTTTAATCGCTCATCTTGTTTTGCTGCTAAGATTTCAAGCAGTTTAGAACTGTTGTAATGAGTTTGATCTGCGATGGCTAAGATGGGCTCAAGGTATTTATCACTCACTCCACAACGCGTTAGAATTTCGGCATCAATAGCTTTTCCTCTTCCCACATTCCAGCATGCGAAAAATTGCTCTAGGATGAGTCCCTTTGAGGCAATTTTTTTCCAAGTCTTTTCATTTCCAAAAGAACGTTGGATTTTACCTAACTCCATCTGTTGCTTCAATTGGCCGTACGTTTGGATGTGCAAATGTTGCAAATAATAAAGCTCTTCGGCTTCCTCTAAAAGATGATAAACATGCACATGTCCCTTCCCTAGATGCGGAATGATTTGGGGGATTGTAAAAAAGGCCGCATAATCTACAAGAGTTTCTTCTGGCAATGGCTGTCGAGTTTGCATAGGGATCATGCTGGGGACTATTTTTTCTAATGGTTGCATCGATGAAAGATCAATCCGATTGAAAGTTAAACCTTTGTGATCTTTTACAATCTGTTCCCAAGCGTGCATATCGGCTTCACGGCAGGTAAAATAAAAAATCTGTCTGCCTGTAGCTGCGATTTCACAGAGAGATCTTGCTATTTCATAAAAACGTTCCGTGTCTGACCCACTGAGGGTTTCATCTAAGAAAAAGGGTAAGGGTTTTTTCTCTTTTTCAATGAAGAGATTAAACGCTAATCTAACAGCCAAGATGAGCTGAGATTGTGTTCCTCGAGAAAGTTCATGGAGTTTTTTGATTTCGCAAGACTTTGTGTCGTAAGCTAAAAATTCAAATCCATTTGTCGTTTGCTCAGGAATAATTAAGGAAAAATGTGCTTTTGTAAAGCGCGAAAACCACTCATTGGCGATCGAAAAGACTTCGGGTTGGCTCTCTCTTTGATAGTCCTTTTCAATTTTATCTAGAAGGGTCTGACCAGCAATCGCTAGCCCAAATTCTTCAAATACACGTTCAAACTTTGCTTGTTTTTCCAGCACTTGTGTATGTGCATCTTCGAGTTGATAAGCATTTTCAGCGAACTGAAGAGCTTGTTTGATTGCGGTTTTTTTCTCCATCCATCGTTCTATGCCTTTTGCCATGAGCAAAGAGGTATTTTTTAAATTTTGGAGCTCAACATGTGAAAGATTTAAAAGATTTGGATGTTGTGCTAACCGTTGCTTTAAGACTTCTGCTTCAATTTGTTTGTGTTGGTAGGTTTGACGCAATTGATGGTAAGCAGAAAATAGATGTAAGCATTCTAACAAAATCTCTTCGGAGGTACATTCACAGCGTTTGTACAAGGCGTCTATGTTTTCTTGCAAAACATTCAGATCTTGCTTAAGATGATCAAATTGCTCTTGTAAATGGGAGAGATGACTTTGACAAGTACGAATTTGTTCGAATTGATGACAAACATCTAAAAATAGCTGCCAAGCGCGCGCATGATGGGTTAATTCTTGTTCGGTAAAAACATGAAAAAATGCGCATAGCTTTTTGAGAATGGTTTTTTCTTCATCGACATGCAATGCAAGTTTTTGCTCATGATTTTCAATACTCGTTTGTAAAAGAATCACATTCTTAATCGAGTCATAAAGAATCGGATATGAAATACGTTCTTGCTCCATGGGATAAAGTTCCAATGCTGCACACAGATGGTCCCATTGCTTTTCTAAGCTTTCAGCATGAAAGGATAATTCCTGACGAAGACCAGTATCTTCCTGATGACGAAGAGCTTGTCCCCAATGGCTTTCGATTGCATTTAGTGTGTGTGCAACATCTTCATCGCTCCATGCATGTGGAAGAGGAAGCTGCAGGGCTTTGTATTGATTTTGAACTTTTTCTTTGGCTTGCTTAACAATATCGTAAGGATGATTCCATAACCATAGAAAAAGAGTCATTAATCCACATGAAGACCCCATGAGAGCCCATTCCCAAGGAAAGTTAGACAAAGACGGTATGATCAGAAAAAACAAACTTAAAAGTAAGGTAAATAAGCAGGCTACCCAATGTTGATTTGGACTGTAGGTACGTGTGGCCTTCCACAAATTTAAAAGGGCTGTGCCTTCGCGTAGTGTTTCAGGAGGATAGATGACCGTAGAGGAATTTTCAAGGATATGTATACGGGTTTGTATAATCTCTCGTTTTTGTTTAAGCACCTCATAATCTTGCGTCCATTGTTGAGCCCGTGAGAGTTCTTCCAAAGTAAAAGTATCCGTATGGGATAAATGAATAAAAGCTCGATACTTACTTAAAGATTGGTTTGCCTGGGTCAAAGCTTGTTTAACATGATTTTTGTCATCTTGGACTTCTTTTAGCTGATCGAGTAAGGCTTGAATGTTCTCTAAAGTTTGTGGAGAAGGTAAAGAAAGATGTGAAAAAGGAAGCCCTTTAAGCACTTCTTGTTCTTTGGTCATCTCTTTTTCAATTTTGTTAAGACGTAGGCCATATTCTTGCTTTTGCATGCGAAGCTGTTGATAGATCTCCTGATCATTTTCTCGAAATTTTTCAAGTTGAGCGGGATAACCACGTATTTGCATAGATAAAGCCTGCATCCCTTCATCAAGTTCTTTCCAGCGCAATGCATCTTCTAAGAGGGGAAGTAAGCTCTGAGAATGACTCGCTGCCTCAATCTCTTTCTCAATTGTAAAAAGGGACTCTTCGTCTTGTTTAAGAGATCGTTGTTGCTCTTTTGCTAAACGCAGATTCTTTAGAGCTAGATCAAGATCTTGTTTATCTGATTTGCCTTTGAAGCGTCCAATCGTGAAAAAAGGATGATTACGAACATGGCTAAGGTCATAGCCTCCACGAGCCTGTTTTGCGATCTCTGCAGCAAAGTCTTGATCAGAAGCCGAAGACAGAAGATCTTCAATCGTTAATGTATAGCAAGAAGCATAGGAAGGTGGAGGTAATTGTTTTTGTAGCTCAGGATTGGCGGGTGTACATTTCCAATGTTTTCCTTCTAAGGAAAGCTCTATTTTTTCTCCTTCTGTAATCCAAATGCTATGCAAGGAGGTTGGCTCTAAGTGAGAAAGAGAGGGCCATAACAGAGCTCGAATGGCTTTACAGGTCGTTGTTTTACCAACACCATTAGCTCCAATCACGACATGCAAATTAGACTTTGCTAAATCTTCTTGCTTGTAGCGTAGGCCTTGATGAAGAAAACCCGGCATGCGTCGAATATCGAGATATTTTAGCTTCATTCTTTTTCCTTTTGACTGAGCAGAAGATCGAGGGCTTGATAGCCAGATTGCAATAACCATGCTTTTATTTGCTCATCGGAAACTTCGAACTGGGAAAAGTATGCATACTTTTCTTGCGCAGAAGAAAGGCGTGCTCGTGTCATTTGCAAAATTGACTGAACATCTGGCAAGCTATTTTCTAGTGCAAGCAACTGCTTGGCCAGTAGACCCGCTGGATCAGAAAGTTCACTTAACTGTTTTAAATCATAAGAGGGCTGTGTGTAATTTTGCGTATGTTCAATGAAATACTCCACCGAGTTGATGGAAAAAAGGACGCGGTTTTGCATTTTTTCGATCAGGGTGGGGATTTGCCTATAAGCGGAATGACTGCCTATCAAAGTCAAACGACATCCTACAGCTTGCAAAAACGGAGAGTGGTTTTCAAAGGATGCATGCAATGCAGAAAATTCACGTATGAGTCTTTCTTCAAAGTTATCTATGTCCGTTTGAGAAATGGATAATTGGATATTTTCCCAACGAATTTTGGCAAAAGAAATGAAATTTTTTTTGATTTCATGATTTGGCAAAATTTCTAAAAGATGAGCTCCATGGTCACCATTTTCACTCGCATCTAAACCTTGAGGAGAACCACAATAAAAAACTAAGGGATTTTGATAAAGAGTAGTCGGTTTATGAATATGTCCTAAAGCCCAAGCTAATGGAGGCAATCCATCAAAATCCTGCACTTTTACAGGAGCGTATCGACTTAAAGCTGTTCCTGGGCAGTCACAATGTAAGAGGCCGATGACAGGGTCTGTCGAACTTATCGAGGGCAAGTCATTGTGATAGCGTTGTAGGGGATTATAAGACACATGATTTTCAGGAAAAGACCATCCATCAAATCGAATATTGCGGCAATTTAAAGTGAGAAGAAGCGATTCCCATTTTCCGTCTTTGCCTAATAAATGAAAGAAAGGGGACGATATGGTTTGGGCTAGTTTTCGAAAAACAGAGGCATCATGGTTTCCTGTCACGGCGATAAGGGGAATTTTGGCATCAATTAGTGCTCTGATACCCTTTTCAAAAACGTGAAAAGTCTCAAAAAAGAGGTCATCTTGATCTACAGCATCCCCACAAAGCAATACCGCGTCAATTTTATTTTCAGGAGACACAGCATAGTGTACAATCGCTTCCCAAGCCGCTCGAGATGTAAATTGTGTCGCCGTCAAACCTTCCGGAAGAGGAGGAGAGCTGCGACCTAGATGCAAATCTGCTAAGCAAAGCAAGCGCACGGAGTTAGGCATGAGTGGTACACTCACATGTTTCTTCTTCTGCGGATTTTTCGGCGGGTTTGCTGACTAAACCCAGTGTTTTAAGCATGATTTGATCGCGATCAAAATCGGGGTTAGGTGTGGTTAAAAGCTTATCGCCAGTAAAAATTGAGTTTGCACCAGCCATGAAACACAAAGCTTGCTCAGCATCTGACAAAGAAAGTCGACCAGCAGATAAGCGAACCATGGATTGTGGCATAATCAGCCGGGCTGTCGCGACCATGCGTAACATTTCCCAAACGGGGATTGGGGCTTGATTTTGAAGCGGGGTTCCTTTCACTGAGACTAACATGTTAATCGGTACAGAATCTGGATGTGTAGGTAAAGTCGCTAAGGTGTGGAGCATGCTAATCCGATCTTCGGATTTTTCACCTAATCCAATAATGCCCCCACAACAAACTGAAAGATCGGCTTTTCTGACATTTTCTAATGTGTTCAGGCGATCTTGATAAGTGCGGGATGTGATAATGCTCGGATAAAATTCTTCACCTGAATCGACATTGTGATTGTAAGAGTGAAGTCCAGCTTCCTTTAATTTTTTAGCTTGTTCTTCCGTTAGCATGCCAAGACAGCAGCAAACTTCTAAGCCTAGTTGTGAGACCTCTCTCACCATAACCAAAACACGTTCAAAGTCGGGACTATTTCGCACTTGTCTCCAAGCTGCTCCCATACAAAAACGGGTGCTGCCGGCATTTTTTGCATTTTTTGCTGCATCTAAGACTTCTTCCAGCTGCATGAGGGCTTCTGCTTTAACATCTGTATTATAACGGGCAGATTGAGGACAATAAGAACAGTTTTCAGGGCAACCGCCCGTTTTGATGGATAAAAGTGTACACAATTGAATTTCTCTTGAAGCATGAAATTTTCTGTGGACAGAAGCTGCTTCAAAAATAAGGTCTAGTAGAGGGGAATGATAAATCGATGAAATTTCTTCACGAGACCAGTTATGACGAATTGGATATGGCATAGATTGCTCCTTGATAAGGATAAAATCGTACTGAATCGCAGAGATTCACTCAACCAATTTCCGAAGGCTTCATGATTGCCATGGAATAGCCTTTATTTTATTTTTATGACATATAATTCGGATGCCAAAGTTGAAGCAAGATGCGCCGTATCCCAAAAGGCCATTGATGATTTGTCCCTTATTAGAGTCGTACGAATCAGTCATGAAATGCAAAATGAATGTGCATTAAAATACAGTTGATCAAACTAAGAGTATTTAAATAAATCAATAAAAAAGGAATTTTAATATGAACATGGTTGGTAATAAAAATGCCCTAATTCATTATGGAATCCCGATGAAGATAATCATAAAAAAGAATTTCCAAAAAGATGTAAAAGTGGAAAAAATCACTAATGTTTTCCAAAACAAAAAGAATGAAATTGCTGCGAAAAAAGAAGTCACTTCTAAAGAAGAAACAAATTACCGGAGAGCAGGCCGATGATGAATATGATTTTCTAAACTAAGGTTTTGCAAAGGTATTGACAATTTCGCAATGCCTATATTACCTAGAGCTGTTTTTACCCTATTTTGATAGTGTATTTCCCACCCAATGAAGAATGATTATCGATATTCATGTCTTCCCCCAATTAGAGGTATTAACTGTTTTTTTATTATAGCATGTCAATAAATTGAGCTTTTGGAGCAGGTCTAACCTAAAAATTTGAAGCGGGGTTTATTTTCAACAAAAAATTAAATTGTATTTATTCGATTTGTCCAATATTAAGGTTTTATCAAAACATTGATCCGGCTTATTTTTTAATGGCTAGAAAATGAAAGGTCCAAATGATGTCATTCTTAAACCTGGATTAGCAAATGCTTAACTGCCAAGAAAGTAATCGAACAGATTTTAGAGAAAGAGCGGAAGATATTCTGTCTTTTGCAATTGCTCTGGTTATAGTTCCACCGTTATATATGACAGAATTTTAGGAAGCACCTGCATTTTGATTGCTAGTAGAGTAAATAAACTTTTGATGCCTGCTCATCTCAGTCTTACCAATTCTCGTTCTAATAGCGCACTTAAATGTAGACAATTTAAACAAAATAACCTGCTGAAATTGCCTTTTGAACTTATGGATCATATTTTTTCATCTACTTCCTTTCAGAGATAGATGTGCCATTGTCAATAGCTGCAAAATGTTTAATATATCCTTTAAAAATGGGTTGCTCCACCATTTAGAGGATGACCCTAATAACATGGTGTTCAACTATGTTAGAAAGGCATTTCATACATCCTCTTTAATTTATAAAAGAATGTTGCAAAACAAAAGAAGGATATTATGGAACAAACGTTTATCTGTGTTACCTAAAATATTAGCGACTTTTGTAAAGCATCTGGTTATGAGTAAATCGTGTTCTGTTTTGTCGATTGTCAAAAGCATATTGCCAGATGTCACACAAGATGATGTAAATGCATATAATGCAAGATTACCTATTCGTGGTGAACGTTGTATTACAATCACTGAACCGATCACAATAGAAGGAATGGAGGAGGGGAGATCTGTTGGTTTTGCATTCATGAAATTCTTAGCTGTAATCATTCAATTGGGCATAGCATTTAAAGACTGTTATTCAGCTATCTGCTTTCTTAAACAAGGAGGGTTGAATGTAAAAGAGGCAGAAGCTTTAGAAACATTACAATATCCCGAAAATCTTTCTGAAGATCCGGTATTAGAAAAATTTGTCATTCACCAAACTGGCCGAGTTCCTTTAATTCCGTGTAGGCCATTTACGGGGTTTCGATTAGACTATTTTGAGGAAGCAAAAGAGGATTGGGGAAACTTCGGAAGCAAAGCAACGAATATGGAGTTTGATATTTCAGCCTTCATGGCTATTCAAAAACGAATACTTGAATTAGTTCAGGAAGGTAAGTTTAATCGAAAAGAAATTTTTAGCGTCTTGGAAATATTGGATATGCTTCCAGAATAGAAATAACTTTGTGAAATGATTTGTTTCTACTCGATATTTTCCTTACAATTTGAGCTCCAGAATGTCTGGATTAGTTTTTCTTCTCAATCAAAATCTTCGTCTTTCTGTTGACATAATAAATTTATTATTAGTCATAACTAGTTATGCTCCTATGCCTAAGGGAGCAGCTAGGAGGTCTGGGAGCACTACATTTTTGAAAATCTTATGTGCACATGCACATAGGTGTGTTATGCGCTTGCATTATTTGCTTTTATTATAGAAAAATGAATGCGTATTTTTCTTAGCTTATATTGTGGACCTGCTCCAAAGGTGCAAGGTCAAATCTATTGTCTGTGCTAAAGAAAGTAAAGAAAGAACGAAAATTTTGGATAGCTCAATGGGCAGCTTAAAGCTTTCCATGCGTTTTATTGATGATCGAGCGAATTTAAAGACACAAGACAATGTAGATTTTTATCGTTCACTTCATCTTGATGATGTGGATAGAAAAAGCAAATCATCTGGGATCATTTCAAAAGTCTTTGCGAATGGGGAATTAATTAGTAAAATCATCCGATCCTTCTTAAAGATAAAAATCTAGAAACAGAAAATCTCTCATTCTAGCTTCTAAAATTACGTCATCAGCACACGAAGAGTTTGATTTTGGAAGCTTTTTTAAAGACCTTGCTAGATCATGTTGTTATTATGCTTCCACAAATAAAATTTTTTTAAAACTCAGATAAAGACGATTCTTAATGGTTTTAGGTTTATCAACATTGCACTTGATCGAGCAGTGGCTCTTTATTGTATCTAGATCTCTTTTTTAAAAAAATTAAGCTCGTAGTTCTCTACCCAATTTGAAATGGAGCTAACGCACTGAAATCCTAGCTTTTGATAAAATTTTTTTGCCTGAAAATCGTAGGTAAACAGTTGCACGTGCGTACAATTTTTTGCTTTGGCATAAGCTTCCAGCTCTTTTAATAAACGTGTGCCAATACCTTGACATCGATATTTTTCATCCACCCACATGTAATCAATGCATGCGCTGGATCCTAAAATATCTCCAGAAAGGCCCCCTATGACTTCCGCATTTGCATCACGGGCATAAACCATAAAAAATTGTGATTTTTTTTCTTTAAAGAAAGGAAGCATGTGGTTTTGCAATCCTTGCAAAATTTTTTGAGACACGTAGGGATTATCATGTTCTTCTTTGACAATCTGATATGTGCAGGTTTTTACATCTTGTGCGGAGATGACAACACTCATGCTCAGTAATATGAGAAACCATAAGTAAAATTTTTTCATATATTCCTTTATTTTTTTTCAAACTAATTTTATCATCTCCCACGTTTGGTATTTTTGAAATATTTTTTTAGAGAAAACGAATAAAAGAGAGAGGATCATGAAAAATTTTATTAAGATAATATATGGGATTGTTTTTTTTCTTACAGGAGTCTGCAATGGTATGGAAAACATCGAAGAGATCATGCCTTTCGCAAAGATTGTTGCGACGACTTCTCAGCAAAGGTCAGCGGGTGCAGCCAAACATATGATGATTATGGACGGTTTTCCTATCAATGAGGATCTCTCCGTATCTTTTGCTCGGGGATTGCAGTTGGACCCACATGTTTATCAATTCCTAGAAAAAATCCAAATTGATGAAAAGGGAATGATTTCGATTGGTGGAGAAGGAAAATTAGAGGGGTACGGTCTTAATCTAGACGGAATAGCTCGAGGAGAACGGGTAAAATGTCGTGTGTGTCATCCTAATGGGTCTATTCTTACTGAAGCTTCTTATATTCCGAAACCGATTCGCAAAAAGAGTAAGGAAAAGACTTTCTCAATTGAGGCGGAACTTTTAGGTGTATTTCCAACGACGTATTTTTTTAAGTTTAAAGGTTTAGAAGAAGGGGAAATTTTAAAAATTCGTTCGACTTGTGTGCAGGAAGTGCTAGAGACAGATGTCATTTATCATGAAGCGCAACCTATCAGGATTGCACCTGATTTAGAAAATAAAAGAGGGGGAATCAGTTTAGTTCAAATTATTCGTGCAAATGGAGATAAGTTGGGATTGCGTTTAAAATGGGGAAATATGCTTCTAGATGAGGCACAAGACTAATTGTTTCATTAGCTGGAAAGTCTCCTTTGAAGCTTTCCAGCATTTTCTCCATTTACCCTTGATTTACGAGGGCACCTATTTTGCGTTTTCGATATTCTCTAGTAAAATACCAACCTAGATTTGCCAGCGATATAAAGACAAAAAGGCATTTGAAAAGCGTGTAAGTTCCGTCTGAGATTTCAGCATTCTTTAAAGCGACTTCCGTTGGCAACGAGAGAGATAAAAAAAGTTGATCTTCAATTTTCTTTAAAATGGATCGATGGTTTTTCAACGATTCAAAAGGGACGTGGTCCTTCTTCGTCGACATCTCAAAATGCACGTGCAGCTGATGCTTGTTGGGTGCCACTTCGGTAAAGAAGGCTATTTCATCACTTTCATACTTATTTTGAGAGGATTCTTGAGTCCATTCTTGCTCAGGATTAATGAAATAGAAATCTTCTACGGTATAACAGGGATAATCCAAATAAAGAGGAGATTTGCGCATCAGAGAAAAATTCAGTTCGCAGGAGTCCGAAATATAAACCGGGGAAAATTTGAAAGATTTTATTGTTTCTTCATCGTCGAGATTCCAAAGATTAGAGATTTCAAATGCCATTTCGAGGGATACTTGATTATTTTCTCTATCATCTTGAATTTTTAAAGGTTCCATGACCTCTAGCTGACCGTATTTTTTCGCATATAAATCGCAAAGGAATTTTTCAAATTCTTTAGGCTTATTTTGGGTGCAGAGATTACGCATATAATTGGCTTCAAAATCTTTGAAATCCTTTTTTATTTTGCAAATGACGGTATCTTTAGAATTGGCGAGTTCAAAAGTGGTTGATGTGACAATAAGAGGCGCAGGGGAAAGTTTTGGAAAATCTGTAAGATCAGTGGTTTTCTCGTTAAGGATGAGCCCTTTTTGAAATAAATTGCACTGTAGTTTTTCGAGATTTCCCCCTTCAAAAAGATGTGTAGAATCCACGTAATATTTTTTTTCATTTAAGCACACTTGAAGAATCACGTGGTCAAACATGAGAGGGCTCGGATGCCAATCAGAGAGATGGTCTCGGATTCCGGAATTGACTAAGACAGGATAAGATTCTACATTCATTAGTTCTAAGAAGGTTTTAAGTAGTAATGTTTTATCCTTGCAATCTCCAAAACGACGTTTAAAAACGATATTTGGCTGAGTGGGCATATGTGTATGAATTCCTCTTTCAAACCCTAAATAGCGCACTTCATCTTGAACAAATCGAATGGCTTTCAAGATTTTTTCTTCTGAAGAGATCGGTTGGTTGTTCCAGTTATCCACTAGTTCTTTGATCTCTTGGGAAGGGGCCTCTAGAACCTCAAAAATTTTGGTTCCCCATTGCGCCACTTCTGCCCAATTTTTTGACTCGCTAATTTGTATAACAGGTTCTGCCAAAAACCAATGTGGGCATAAAGGATCGAATTGGGTTGGTACAATATTTTTCAATTCCCATGTCCATTCTTGGTGCTCAGGAAAAGTTAGAAGAGTCGGTGTTAAAGATGTATTTTGCGTTTTGAAAAATAAAGAGCGTTGACTGCCATCAATCATCCGAAAATAGCTGTATAAAATAGGTTCTTCATGCTCTAGCCATATGGTTCCATCGGCAATGCCTTTGAAAATAGGATTTTTTCCTTTTTTCGAGTAGGCATATTCAATGATGTCGCCTGGCTGTACATCTTCAAGAAAAATGACCCATTTTTTTCGGCCGTTATAAAGCTGAAAATCTAATTCTTGTTCCTGCTGGATAACTTCCATGTGACAAGAAGAAATGCGATCTGAAGTCACTTGGTTTCGATGCACATGAATTTTATGTAGGACAAGTGACTCAAAAGAAGGATCAAATTCTATTTCAATTTGAGAATGTTGCTGCACGCCATTTTGATTTAAAAGACGTTTTGCAAAGTGTGTAAAGCGAGTTTCCTCATCAAGATGTATTTGCTGGTCTTTCAGTACAAGCTCAAAATTTTGTCCCTTTTCAAGGATATCCCCATTTTCAAGAGGGATTTCTTTGACCCAGTTTGGCTGTATGTCAATTGAACAATTGGGGGCAAATTCTACACCAAAAGAGAAGGTCGAAATTGAAAGAATAAAAAAAATAATTGCAGCGAGTCGTTTTTTTAACATGTGATTTCCTCAAAAAAAATTATTTTGATTATCTCTTATCCATAATTTTTTTTGAAAGAAGAATTTTCAATAAAAGGGGCCTTAAACCCACTCTGAAATCTAAAAAAAATATTTATTTTTCTAGGTCTTTATTAATAAAAACTTTACGCTATTATTTAATCTATTAATTACTTATGCTTGATGAATTAATAATAATTGGAGGTCTAATGTTTAGATTATTAATTTCTGTTGTTTCATTGTTTTGTATTTTTCAACCATTACAGGCATCCATTAGTTGCGATCCGCAATTACGCCCAGTTCTTACAACAATCCGCCAACTTCCAGAAGCGTGTGAATTAATCAACACAGCTTTAAAAGATGGTCCGATTAGAATCGAAGTTAATAAGTCTTTAGAAGCTGATTTCGGAGCTTTTTGGGGACTAGATAATCGCACAATCTTTGTTAACTGTGGAAATCGCAAAGATGCAGGTGAGATTATTGGATCTGTTATTTTTGAATTGCACAATGCAGTTGCAACACGCGAATTAAAGCGTTTAGATAATTTGGCAGCATCAGGAAAAATTAATAAATCTTCTTATGTAAGAGAAGTGGAATATGTGGAATATTGCAATTCTTTAAAAGCTTCTGAAATCGTGACGAAAGGAATTAAACAAGGGTTTTATCCTCGAGAAGCTTATTTGCCTGTTTATTCTTCATTTGAAGAACACTTTGATGTTCAAAAGAAATATGGGCATTCTGCCTGGATAGCTAAAAATTTCGATGAAATTATGTGGGAATCTGGTCAATATAGACCAAGACACTAAATTCATCAGCTCGCGTTTAACGAGTTTAGATATGTCAATAAAAAAGGCTCACTTTCGTGAGCCTTTTTTATTTATTGTTGGTTTACTTGCTTCGAGATCTCACGCAATTCTGGATCTTTTTCATAAGAGAAGAAGTCATTGCTTTTAATTTTGGCGATGTAGGCTCTGAAATATATTCATATGCACATTTAAGGTAATTTATGGTGCTTTCGGGGAGTTTAGAATTTTTAGGTAAATAATCAATAAAAGTTTTTAAGTGTTTGCAAACTATTTCAATGTAGAAATCATCTTTTTCTAAATCCTTAAAAATTTCTAATAGAAATTCCCCTTTATCTATATTAGTTCTATTCTTATCAGAATCTAAAAATTTAAACCAAAGCGCATCAAAAATTTTGTTTGGATCAGGAAACATTGATTTTTGTCTGCAAACAGCTAAAAATGCGCTTTTCCAAACAATGTTAGCATCCTGTGCATTCAGAGGATTTTTTGCATTTTCATTTTTTTGAAAATTGATTTTTGCAAGAAAAATTTCAGAACACAAATTTAAAGTGGGTGAATTCTCAAGATTGTTGAAGCATAATTTAGTGACATGAACGAAAGCTTTTAAGAGAGGATCTAAATTGATATTTTGTTGTGATTCTTTTTGGGTAGATACTTTTTTTAAGATTTTTTCTTTTGAAGATATAATCGAAGCAAGTAACGTTTCTGTATAAGTCTCATTTACATAGAGCCCAAGGCGTTCATTTAAGCTTGCAGCAGTTGAAAAGGACATTTCACTAATTTTATTTAGTAGTTTAATTTCTAAATTATCTACTTGCCGAGATTCGAATTTATTTAAGAATACTAAGCATTCTCTAAATAAGGAAGGCGTATAATATTTAATGCAATAGTTAACAAATTCTAAGGCCGGTGCTTCTAAAAATTGTGTGTAAGTCATTCTTTTACAAATAGCATTAAGCAAATATTCTCTACCTTCTGGAGTGCCAATTTTATCTACTAATTTGAGGTCTTGTGAGATGTCCTGTGCTTGTTCTATTAATCTTTGTGTATATGCTTTTTTATTTTTGCTAATTATTTCTAAAGCATAGTCTTTATTTATTTCGAATTTTTCAAATTCTTGGATTAAATCAATATATTCTGCGTTGCTATAATTTTCTTTTGATTTTTTGATGAATTGCAGATCTTCATCAATTTGCTTGAGTAGATTACTTAAAACCGCTCTTGTTGCTTCATCTGTAATTTCACATTCTTGTACAAATTGACGTAAGATTTCGCAACGAATTTTAAGATTTTGAGAAGTTTTCGGTGTTGAATCCGAGAGTTGGACAAACAAATTAAGTAGGATTTCGGCTGAGTCATTTTGAATTCTTGCGACATATTGAAGAAGTTGAAGCGCTTGTTCGGGATTTTTCTCTTTCCATGAGTGAATTAAATAGAGACCAATTTCTTGAACGGAGCGATTTAAAATGATGTTTGTTCCTTGAAAATATGTTAACCATTCTTGTTCTGTTTTATTACAAGACAAGACGAGTTGATGTGTATCCAAAGAAGAATTTTTGGTTTTTTTGATTATTTCTTGTGTCTCTATGAAAATAGCCAGAGAAGGTGATTGTGAAGGAGAGGAAGAAGAAATTAAAGGGGTTGCTTCATTCCCGCCTTTTAAAATATTAGAATTTATAATTTGCATAAATTTCCTTTTGTTTTTTTGTTTCAAACAGAAATTTTATCATTTCTTTTATTAAAAACATAATTAATTGTTTTGTGGAATTATATGCAAATGAGAGGGGATAGATAATAAAAATTAAAAACAGGAGTTGTTACATTTATTAAAAATGAAAATAAATGATTTTTATGTTTCGACCGGGTATCCGATCACTTTTAGCCATTCGGGTGTAGGAGGGATGAGTTTACGTTCTTTGAGATCAAAAAGGCCAATTGTAAATTCGGCTGTGCAACAAATTTCACTTTCTCGAACCATTTTTTGTAAAAGTTTGCCTATTTTCTTTTCATAGGAAACGACTGATGTTTCAATGTTAATTTTCTCTCTTAGACGAAGTTCTTTTAGAAAACGCATGGTGACTTCAAGGATAACCGGACCCTGGCCTGTTTCTTTAATTTTTTCCACGCCATAGCCATTTTGATTGCTTAAATCCCAACGAGCTTCTTCAAAAAGCGTCAAATAGGTGGCGTTATTCACATGACCATAAAGGTCAAGGTAAACTTCTTTAATCGTAATGGGGTATGTGTAAACTTGTTTTTTCATAAAATGTTTCCGATTGACAAGTAGTTTATCGCTGCATCACAATGTTTCCTCCTTATAATTCATTTAGGAAGATAAAATGAAACAAATTATTATAGTATTTGCAACTTGCCTGTTTTTTAGTTTTACAAATGTGTCTGCGGACGAATCGGATACCTGCGCATGCTCAGTTCCTCTTTCTGTTTCGTTGTTTTCGCCCATTCAAACATCTCCGAAAGAAGCTTGTGTAAAGGGTGTGAGATTAAATCTAATTTTTGGAGAAAATGCGGGGGTAACGGGATTAGATCTCGGACTGTTGAATTTTTGCCATGGAGATGTCAAAGGGCTTGAAATTGGTGCAATGAACTTTGTTCAAAAGGATTTTGCTGGAGCACAATTAGGTTTTGTCAATTTAGTCAAAGGCGATTTCTACGGTTTCCAGCGTGCGTTGTTCAATCAAGTAAAAGGAGATTTTTACGGTATTCAAGAAGGTCTTATCAATGTCGTTGGACAAAACCTACGAGGGATTGAACTTGGATGGATTAATGTCGCCCGTGAAATTCATGGCGTTCAATTTGGTTTTTTCAATTTTTCTCGCAATGTTGAAGGCTTACAATTGGGAATCGTCAATTATACAAACTCTCTTAAAGGGGTTCAGATTGGGATTTTGAATATTCAAACAAACCGACGCTATGTCAAAGTTCTCCCCATCTTAAATGTGAATTTTTAATTGATGAAATCATTTTCAAAAAAAACTATTTTTGGATAAATATACAGGGGGCGTGCAATGATAGCCCCCTTTTTTCTAAGGACCTCATCATGGACTATGTTGGAATCGATCATGTTGTATTGACAGTCAAGTCGATTGAAGCAAGTCTTCATTTTTATTGTGCCATTCTAGGTATGCAAGAAGTCACGTTTGGAAACAATCGAAAAGCAATTTTATGTGGAGCGCAAAAGTTCAATCTTCACGAGATGGGTAAGGAATTTGAACCAAAAGCTGCCCATCCTCTTCCCGGTTCATTGGATATTTGTCTGATAGTCAAAACTCCCTTAGTCGATATCATTGAGCACTTACAAAAGCATCATATTAAAATCATTGAAGGGCCTGTTGAGCGTACTGGGGCTAGAGGTAAAATCTTGTCCGTTTATATCCGTGATCCCGATTTGAATTTAGTCGAAATGTCTAATTACCTGAATTGAAATGCTTTTCAGAAAATTTTTCTATTTTCTAATATTCCTACGAATGTGTTAAAAGCTGTGTTGATTAATTTGCGACGGGAATTTTGGACATCATGCAGCGTTTTATCCATGTTTTTATTTTTATTTTTTTCCATTTGATTCAGGGCTCCTTGCCTGCTCAACAATACTCTTTTACAGACGAAGCTATTGATGTGGTCATTCCCTGTACTGCGAAAGATTTAGAAATTCTGAATTTTTGCATTGCGGGTCTCAAAGCAAACTGTGCTCAAATTCGACGTATCATTGTTGTTTCTTCGCATCCTTTAACCGATCAGGCTGAGTGGTTTGATGAAGCAAACTTTCCCTTCAATAAAGCTGAGATTGCATTTCATCTTTTAAAAGGAGATACCAATGCTTCTCAGTATTATCTACAAGATCCTGCGAGGTTGGGTTGGTATTATCAACAGATGTTGAAATACTACGCAGCGTTTGTGATTCCCGATATTTCCTCAAACATATTAATTTTGGATTCAGACACCATTTTTTTAAATCCAGTTGAGTTTTTGAGAGCCGATTTTGGAGGATTGTATAATCCTGGAACGGAATATCACAAAACTTATTTTGAGCATGCCGATCGTTTTCTTCCTGGGCTAAGACGTTTATATCCTGAACATTCAGGAATTTCCCATCACATGCTTTTTCAAGCACCTGTCTTGCAGGAATTATTCACAGCCGTTGAAAACTATCACAAAATGCCTTTATGGCAGGCTTTTTGTCGATGCGTGAGTGCGGATTATACACTTGCGTCTGGAGCATCCGAATTTGAGATCTATTTTAATTTTGTTTTCTCTAGAACGAATCAAGTCAAGTTGCGGCATTTGAAATGGAAAAATGTTTCGAATTTGAAGCATTTATCTCAGTATAAAGCACAAGGTTATCACTACGTATCTTGTCATGCATGGTCAAGAATTTAGTAAGAGTTTATTTTCATCCAATTGCTAAAATAAATTAATTTAGCTATTATTTCCTGAAAAATCACGATGGTTTGTTTATGAAATGGGGGAAATGT
>NZ_JBFWIR010000042.1:0-27916 GCF_050255895.1 Parachlamydia sp. | reverse complement strand
AGGTAGAAAGCTATAAGCTTAAAGTCGAGAACCATTTGAGAAGGATGGGATTTGATTGGGAAGCTGTGGCATCCAAGTCGGAAGGAGTTGTTTCATGAGTTATTCAATTCCAAGTCTACCGCTGAATATTGAATTAGAAACAAAGCCCATTCTAAAAAAGCTAATGAAAGCACATCAGGCACTCGCAGAATTGAAGGGTGTAAGTGGAGTGATTCCTAACCAAAGCATTTTGATTAGCACGTTATCCTTACAAGAGGCAAAAGACAGCTCGGCTATTGAAAATATAATCACGACCCATGATGAGCTGTATAAGAGCGATGCAACTACGAAACAATTTGCGAATTTTGCAGCTAAGGAAGTGTATAGTTATGCGGCTGCGCTTCAAAATGGATATCAACAGGTTAAAAAAACTGGGCTTCTCGTTAATAATCACATCCTAGAAATTCAGCAGGCTCTTGTAGAGAATAGTGCAGGCTTTCGCAAAATTCCCGGAACGATGTTAAAAAATGATCAGACCGGTGAAGTCGTCTATACCCCGCCTCAAGATGAAAGCCAAATTCGCACCTTAATGAATAATTTAGAACAATTCATGAACGACGATAATCTCAACGATGCTGACCCTCTCATCAAAATGGCGATCATTCACCACCAATTCGAAAGCATTCACCCGTTCTATGATGGCAATGGCCGCACAGGTCGTATCATCAATATTCTCTATTTAGTAAAGCAAGGGCTGCTAGATACCCCCGTTCTCTATCTTTCGCGCTACATCAATCAAAATAAGAATGAATATTATCGATTGCTTCAAGCGGTACGCGATACTGGTTCTTGGGAACCTTGGATCTTATACATGTTAGAAGGAGTAGAGCTAACTTCCCGGCAAACAGTAAGCCTTATCCTCGGAATGAGAGACTTAATGCTACATCAAAAGCATAAGCTTCGAAGTGAACTGCCCAAGATTTACAGTCAGGATCTATTAAATAATCTTTTTAGACACCCTTACACTAAGATCGATTTCGTCATGCAAGAACTGCAAATCCATAGGAACACGGCAGTTAAATACCTAGAGGAATTAGTTAGGATCGAATTGCTGACCAAACATAAGCTTGGTAAAGAGAATTTTTATCTCAATTCGGCTTTATTCGATCTGTTAGCCAATGCCGGCCGAACTCCCGTGGAAGGTAGGCAAATATGACCGCTTTAAGCCCTAAAGGTATATATTTAAAATCGTCATGCACACGAAACTCCTATTTCTTGTGCATGTCTTGCGTTTCATGCACACGTTTTGCTCGTTTTTTGTGTATGCCTGATTCATCATGCATAAGAAATCAGGTTTTTCCGTGCGCATCATTCAAATTATTAATATTTAAGAGTTTAGGTGAACTATGACGTTAACTCTTGAAAATCCAGAAGCATCCCCCATCAATGAAATGGCCGTTGTTGGTTACAAAATATCTGAATTAGGAATGATTCCGGAAGATTGGAATATTATTCAGTTTTCAGATCTCTTAGAATTTCGAAATGGAGTTAACGCAGATAAAACAGCCTATGGGAAAGGCATTCCTTTTATTAATGTTTTAGAAGTAATTACTCATTCACATCTCTCGGTTGCAAAAGTTCCTGGTAGAATCACACTACCAGTCAGCGTTGCTAGCATGTATGGCATTCGATATGGAGATATCCTCTTCAACCGCACATCTGAAACTCAAGAAGAATTAGGTCTTGCTTCCACTTACATATCAAAGTCAAATGAGAAAATCGTGTTTGGAGGTTTCGTCATTCGAGGCAGACCCATAGGTAACCTACTAGATGCTAAATATTCAGGTTATGCATTTCGATCTTCACTAATTCGTTCACAAATTATTTCTAGAGGTCAAGGAGCTATTCGAGCAAATATAGGTCAGTATGATCTATCGCAAATTTTTATTATAATTCCTCCTCTAAAGGAACAACAAGCTATCGCAGCTGCACTTAACGATATCGATTCATTGATCAACAGTCTCGACCAACTCATTGCTAAGAAACGAAATATCAAGCTAGGCGCCATGCAACAATTGTTTACTGGCAAGCAACGCCTTCCCGGATTTAGCGGTGAATGGAATGCAATACAATTGGGGTTTTTCGGGCAATGTTTAAGAGGGGTAAGTTATAAAGGTGAAACTGATTTATCTCCAACAGACAATGATCATACTATTAGACTATTTAGATCTAACAATATTCAAAATTCTAAAATTATTAAAAACAACCTTCAGTACGTGGCTTCCGTCAAAGTCTCTGACCATCAAGTGATGCGCAATAATGATATTCTCATTTGCATGGCGAATGGAAGTAAAGAACTTGTTGGCAAAGCGGGGCTTCTAACCATTAAAGATGCATATCGATACACGTTTGGTGCTTTTATGGGGTGTTTTCGTACAAATATAGAAAAAGCAGATCCGAGATTCGTGTTCTATTTACTTCAATCGAATCACTATCGAAATAACATATCAAATCTTTTAGCGGGCTCAAGCATCAATAACTTAAAACCAAGTGATATTGAATCAATCATTTTTTTTACTCCTTATCTTCATGAACAGACTGCTATTGCTAATATTCTCTCAGATATGGACAACGAACTTTCCCTCCTTGAACAGCGACTTGATAAAGCCAGAAATCTCAAGCACGGAATGATGCAAGAGCTGCTTACAGGAAGGATTCGTTTAAAATGAAGAACGTTGGACACAATGAGGAAATCACTCAGCAACGAGTGATCAAGCTATTCTGTAATGAGCTAGGATATCGTTATCTTGGCAATTGGATCGATCGTCCAGATAACAGAAATATTGATGAAGATCTGCTTCTAAAATACCTGCAAAAGCAAGGATATGAAGACGTCTTGATAAGGCGCGCAATCCACCTGATCAGCAAAGCGGCAGATGATAAGAGCAAGAGTTCTTACGACAGGAATAAAGACGTTTATGAGTTGCTGCGTTATGGTGTAAATGTACGTCTTGAAGTAGGTGAAAATACTCAAACGATCCATATAATTGACTGGAACAATTCTGAAAACAATGACTTTGCAATAGCCGAAGAAGTCACCGTCAAAGGGATTGATTCAAAGTCGCATACAAAACGCCCTGATGTTGTCATATATGTGAACGGTATTGCATTAGGTGTCATTGAGCTTAAACGCTCTACCGTATCTGTCTCCGAAGGAATTCGTCAAAATCTAGATAATCAAAAATCGATCTTTATTCAGCACTTCTTTTCAACAATTCAAGTCGTTATGGCAGGCAATGATACTGAGGGGCTTCGCTATGGGACTATTGAAACCCCCGAAAAATATTACCTGACATGGAAAGAAGAGAGTTCAATTTCGAACCCGCTCGATCGCCACATCTCTCAAATATGCAATAAAACCAGATTTTTAGAGCTTATTCACAACTACATTGTCTTTGATGCAGGCATAAAAAAGCTATGCCGCCCGAATCAATATTTTGGTATCCATGCAGCCCAGGAATATTTAAAGAGACGAGAAGGCGGTATCATCTGGCACACGCAGGGTTCTGGTAAAAGTTTAACGATGGTTTGGCTAGCCAAATGGATTCGTGAGAATATAACTGACGCAAGAGTTCTCATTATCACTGACCGCAAAGAATTAGATGAGCAAATCGAAAAGACCTTTATAGGGGTTAATGAAAAAACGATCTATCGAACCAAGAGTGGTGCCGATTTACTTTCAACTTTAAATCAGACAACTCCTTGGCTCATTTGCTCGCTTATTCACAAATTCGGCGGTAAGGACGAAGAGGAAAACGGAACTGATATTAAAAAATTCATCGAAGAAATGAAGAGGGCAATCCCATCAAACTTTCTAGCAAAAGGCAATCTTTTTGTGTTTGTTGATGAATGTCATCGCACACAATCAGGGGACTTGCATAAGGCTATGAAAGCGTTTTTACCAAACGCTCTGTTTCTTGGTTTTACAGGAACGCCGTTACTCAAGGCGGATAAGCAACGAAGTATCGAGATTTTCGGACCCTACATTCATACCTATAAATTTAACGAAGCAGTGGAGGATGGTGTTGTCCTAGATTTGCGTTATGAGGCCCGTGACATTGACCAGAAAATTACTTCGCAAGAAAGAATTGATCTCTGGTTTACCTCGAAAACTAAAAATCTAACGGATCTTGCCAAAGCGCAACTTAAAAAGCGATGGGGAACTCTTCGAAAAGTGCTTTCTAGTCAGTCCAGGCTTGAGAAGATCGTTGCCGATATACTTCTGGATATGGAAACACGGGATCGCTTAATGAGTGGACGCGGCAATGCCATGCTCGTTTGTGACAGCATTTTTTCAGCCTGCAAATTTTATGAACTCTTTGACAAAACTGATTTGGCTGGCAAGTGTGCTATTGTCACTTCTTATAAACCCTCTCCAGCAGATATTAAGGGGGAAGAATCGGGCGAAGGCATGACCGAAAAACTACGTCAATATGAAATCTATAACAAGATGTTGGCAGATCAAGATCCTGATGCTTTTGAAAAGGCAGTTAAGAAGAAGTTTGTTGATGAGCCGGGTCAAATGAAGCTCTTAATCGTTGTAGATAAGCTTCTAACAGGCTTTGATGCTCCTTCAGCAACTTATCTCTATATCGATAAGCAAATGCATGACCATGGCCTATTTCAGGCGATTTGTCGGGTTAACCGTTTGGACGGTGATGATAAGGAGTATGGCTATATCATCGACTACAAAGATCTCTTCAAACACTTAGAAAAATCTGTGACTGACTATACCGCTGAGGCGTTGGCAGGTTATGACAAAGCTGATGTGGCAGGATTATTACAGGATAGATTAAGTACAGCAAAAGAACATTTAGAACAGGCAAGAGAATCTATTAAAAGTCTTTGTGAGTCCGTAGAGCCGCCGAAAGATACGACTGCGTATTTACATTACTTTTGCGCCAAGGAGTCGGGAAATTCCGTACAGCTTAAGGAAAACGAACCGAAGCGACTTGCTCTATACAAACTGACCGCTGCTTTCATTCGTGCATTTGCAAATATGGCTAATGAATTAGAGGAAGCCGGCTATAGCTTGGCAGAGATCAATTTACTCAAGAGTGAGGTCGATCACTATGAAAAAGTTCGCACCGAAGTAAAGCTGGCCAGTGGCGATTATATCGATCTTAAGATGTATGAGCCAGCTATGCGGCATCTCATCGACACTTACATTCGCGCAGAAGAGAGTGAAAAAATCTCAGCGTTCGATGATTTATCCTTGATACAACTTATTGTTGAACGCGGTCCTGACGCTGTACAATCCCTTCCCAAGAGTATGCAGAAGAAAGAAGCGGTTGCGGAAACGATTGAGAACAATGTTAGAAAACTGATCATCGACGAACATCCAATCAATCCCAAATATTATGAAAAAATGTCTGAACTGCTAAGCGCGCTCATAGAGCAGCGCCGGCAGCAAGCAATCGATTATGAAAGCTATTTGGCTAAGGTTATTGAATTAACCAAACAGGTAAAGAATCCAGCAAGCAACTCAAATTATCCATCCTCAGTAAATACAGCTGGCAAACGAGCCCTATACGATAACTTGAATGAAAATGAAGAAAGCGCTCTGGCTGTTCATGAAGCGGTAATCAAAAATCGACAAGATGATTGGCGCAATAACCGCATCAAGAGAATCAAAGTCCAGAATGCTATCAAAAGTGCTATGAATAAGCGGCATGGCTTTATGGTACGCGAAGAATCTGGCACCTATATGGGTGAATCGATAGATCCTCATGATGCATTAACATCTAAAATTCTTGATATCGTTCAAAATCAACCGGAGTACTAAAGATGCACCAGATTGATGTGAATGGTATCACCGTCGATATTGTGCGCAAAGAGATAAAGAATTTACACCTTGGGGTTTATCCTCCTGATGGAAAAGTGCGTGTAGCGGCTCCTTTAGCGGTAAATGATGAGGCGATCCGATATGCCGTGATTGGGAAGATGGGGTGGATCAAGCAGCAACAGGCGAAATTTACAAACCAACCTAGACAATCACCTCGAGAGATGGTTAGCGGAGAAAGCCACTATTTTCTAGGCCAACGCTACCGCTTGGATGTCATTGAATGTCCAGGGCCAATCAAAGTTATATGCAACAAGTCTGTAATTAAGCTCCACATACCACCTCAAAGTAATGCTGAACAACGCGAACTAGTCTTGCAGCAATGGTATAGGAAAGAAATCAAGAGTCTAATCCCTCCCATGTTGGATAAATGGCAGCCTCTTCTAAACGTAGAAGCGGCAGAATGGGGCGTAAAAAAAATGAAGACAAAATGGGGGTCTTGTAACACAAGTGAGCGTCGGATCTGGATCAATCTTGAACTCATCAAAAAGCCTATACAATGCCTAGAATATATCGTGGTTCATGAATTGGTGCATCTACTGGAAAAACATCACAATGCGCGATTTAAAGCGTTCATGGACAATTTCATGCCTCACTGGCGCTTGCATCGGGAGGAGCTTGGTAGAGAACCGCTAGGACACGATCGCTGGAATTACTGAAGAGTGCTTTGTAATAGATAAAAGTGTAAAGGCATTCTCCATATCTATACAAGATCTTCTAGTACAGCTTAAACTTGTTTTTTGATATTATTCTAGCTTAAACAACCTATACAATAAGAATCATAAATGAAGACTTGCACAGCTTGTAAGAGTTTGTTAGTAAAAGCCAGTTTTAATATTGACATTGCAAGTTCATCGACCAAAATTGATGGCGAGCTCCACCTGCCATTTGACCGTAAAACTGATTGTACTGCGCTAACAAACTATTCACCTGATGTCATCATTCTTGCAGGTAACGGAGCTATCGAAGTTAAAGATGGATTAAATTGCTGGGATATTCTCAAAAATACAATGAATACAATTGGAATTACCGGTCCTGATGGATACAAAGAACCGGAAGAAGGATTGACATGGTTGGCTGCCAATATTGATTTTATGAGTCGCACTGTTAACTTTAATGAATCTGACGATCCTTTACTTCAATTGAAAAATCAAATAGTCGGAGCTCTTCAAAAATATGAGACAGAGCCACGCCCAATGTATTGTACTTGCTGCAACAAACATTTTAAAATTCAAGACGCTGCTTCTATATTGATTCTTACTACCAATTGGGATTTAGGGCTGTTTTTAAATTTTAAAAATGTTATTCAACTTCATGGCCGTTGCGATTATCCTAAACAATCAATCCTTCCTCTTCAAAACCTTTCACGCTTAATGGCAAAAGAATCGTCTGATTTCAAAGCTCTAAATGCCGGATTTATACCAGGCCCGTTCTTGCAAAGATGTCTTAACAAGACCAAGAAGCTAATATTTTGGGGTACGGGTCTTAACGACTACGATGCAGCCCTTTGGCATTTCCTTCGTGGATTTGCGAGCGAAAAGAGATCGAGAACTAATGATCTTGAAATTGGAATTGCTTCTAAGGACCACGAAGGATTTATTAATGTCTCAAAACGTGTTGGAAAATATTTTCCAAGGATACCAATAAATAATTGTATCTGCAAAATGGTACCACATTTATAGAACAGGTTCTCCATGACTCAAAAACCACGAAAAATACATCTTAAAATTTCTATTGGCTCTGACTTGTATGTGTTGGGTACCTTAAGTTTCAACCTTGTTAAAAATGAGATATACTATCTTTTTCATCATTCCGAAACGGCACCGAAAAAAGTGCTTGATCTTGGTTCAAACAATCTTACGGATCCACCAATTCATATAAGCTGGCATAGAAAGCGAGTGCATATTAGGACAGAAACAGGGGTGCTTCAGTATGTGAAGTATCCTAACGGAGACCTTTTTCCCAATGCTCATGAAGTGCGACCACTCTTAGTTGAAGGTATTACTCTGAATAATACGCCAGCTCTTCTTAGAAGAGATGATGCTTTTACGAATTTCGAAGATGCAGATGAGTGCTTACAGCTGCAGCTTCTTCAACCATCAAATTTTTCATTGGTATTAATACTTGTGCCGAATTCGTGGACAACAACTAATATACTTCTAGAAGCTTACCTTAAAGGTAATCAAGGAAAAACAGTACCTTTATGGCACCTGCGTACAGAATCTCATGAAATAGGTAGAGTTTTGGCTTTTGAAGGATGGGATGTACTCGTGTGGACCACTCCCTTTGTTAGAAGGGTGTCAAATATTAATGAGGCATTTTCTTCTGGCTATCGTGTTCCCGATTTCGTCAAGCCTATGGATTCATTATTTGATTTAGTTATGCAAGCAAAGCAATCCCCAATTCTTACAAGCCGAGAGCTCGATGCTTTACGATCAGTTACGAATGCGAAAGTCGATCAACAAATACAAAATATAGCGGCTTGTAACATCTGTCATTAGGTTTTTAAGCGGCCTTGATAATTTTTTCGTAAGCCACCACGAAAATCGCACATCCAAACAGATTCCTTTTTTTGAATTCATGTGTTATACTCGCCAGTTTTCTGGTGCAAAGGATAAGCCGTTATATCATATGTCCACTTTAAATGAATTAATCACTCTGTGTAGGGCTAAAAAGAAAGATGCCAAGGCGCTTCTCAAATGCAAAAGATATGATGGCGCTGTGTACACTTGCGGATATATTGTTGAATTGGCATTAAAAATCAAAATATGTAAAACACTGAAATGGACAGACTATCCTCCTCCAAGTGATTGTTTTAAATCTTTTAAAACCCATAACTTGGCATTTCTCCTTGCATGTACGGGAATCGAAGGGAGGATTAAGAAGAATTATTTGGCGCTTTGGTCTTTTTTTACCAATTGGTCGCCTGAGATGCGGTATGAAGTGAAAAAACAATATTCTATGCAAGAGGCCACGGATATGGTTAATGCTGCAGTAACGCTACAGAGTAAAATATGCAAGATTTAATTCAGAAATTTCAGCTAGTACTTGAGCAAATTGAAAGACAAGGTGATGTTTCCTTTTGTGGTCTATTTTTAAGAGACAATGCTCTTCAAAAGTGGGATTTTGTTATAGCCGCACCCTGGCTCAATCCTAGAGATTTAGAATCATATAAAGTGGTAAGTCAGGCGATTCAAAAAATTCTGAGCAATGATGAATTAGTTCAATTAGCGGGAATCGTTATTCTGCGCGAAGAAAACAATGAATTAATTAAAGCAGTTAAAAAATTAGTGAAAGGTAAACAAGTATCGAGATTATGGGAACCACAAGTCTTACCTACCAACTCAGATTTCAAAGTATTAGAAGCCTATATTCTTTTATCCTAAGTGATTTTTGATCAAAACTTAAGTTTGTTTTTCTGCAATTCTTTAAAAGTATTCAGCTAATTTTTACGGTGCAACCGCGGTGCAACGAAAAAATATTTTGCCATTAAAATCCGGTAAAATCCAATAGCCTTTTATGCCTTTTCAGCTTATTATCACTGGTAAAGCGGCTGGTTCTTACCGGATTGTCTGAATAGTTCCCGCATTCGTAATGTGAAGGTCTAAAAAGCCGGCTTAAGCCAATAGACCAAAAGAGTATGAAAACTCCCTCGGAAATTTCAAGAAAAGCTAATTAAAATCCTTAATCAAAATAATATTCTTTGAAATTGGGGGGAATGTATACCGGCGTTTCATGGGGGCTATGTCCCAGGGCACGAATAGCATCAAAATGTTCATACTCAATCGGAATAATCGAAAGTCTTGAACCTTTATTTAATAGCTCAAGCCCTTTAAACATAGGGGAGTCCTTGAGATCAGCTAAAGAAACAAAATAGGGGAATTTTTCCACATACTCTACTTCAACAGTCGCCCAAATCGGGCTTTTTTGTGTGGAACGCTTATCATAATAGGGGCTTTCAGAATCTAGTGCCGTTAAGTCATAGATGCCTGTTTTACAGATGCGACAAATACCGGCTACTCCTGGAGGCGCAACATTAGAATGATAGAAAAGGGCCAAATCACCCACTTCCATTTCATCGCGCATGTAATTGCGTGCCTGATAGTTACGAACGCCATCCCAAAGCGTAAAGCCATCTTGCTTTAAATCATCTATAGAATAAACAGAGGGTTCGGATTTCATCAGCCAATATTTCGTCATTGCTGTTTATCCCATGGGTTAATCTTTATATCCCCACTATACATTTTCAGTTTTTAACGTCAATTTTTTGACGTTTGATTCTTTTTGTGGTCGAGATAATTTTGCAGAATGAGAACAGCTGCAACAGCATCGATCACTTTTGATCGTTTTTTACGATTGAATGATCCTTCACGTAGGGCACGTTCGGCTTGTACTGTTGTTAACCGTTCGTCCCATGTTACGATAGGAATGGGTGTGGCTGCTTTGAAAAGCTCCACGAAATGCAACACTTCATCTGCTTGAAAACCTTTTTTACCACTCATTAAGAGGGGCAAACCCACAACGATTTCCTCAATCTCACATGCTAGTCTTTGTTGATGCGCATTTATCTCTTCAACAAGTTTAGCAACTGTTCTTTCCACTTTTTTTTCTGCAGCAACTGTTTTTAAAGAGGAGGCGATTGTTTGACTTTCATCAGAGATCGCAATGCCAATGCGAGCTAATCCGTAATCGAGAGAAACAATTCGTTTTGGGAGGGGTCTGCTCATGCTGTTTTTTCCTTATGCATTTGAATCATAGCTTCCACAAATTTTAAAAAGAGTGGATGAGGTTGAGTGGGTTTCGATAGAAACTCAGGATGAAATTGAACACCGATCATCCAGCGATGATTTTGAATTTCTGCAATTTCACAGAGATCTTCTCCTGCTAAGGTACCTGTTAAGCGCAGCCCTTTTTCCTCGGCTTTTTCTCGATAGGCATTATTGAACTCATATCGATGGCGATGTCGTTCAAGAATAACGGGTTTTTGGTAAGCTTCAAAAGCTTTACTATCTAATTGAAGTTGGCATTCGTGTGCTCCAAGGCGCATGGTGCCCCCTAAATCCTGGACATTTTTTTGCTCACTGAGTAAAGAAATGATGGGATTTTTAGTCATCGGCTCAATTTCAGTTGAGTTTGCGTCTTCAATGTTTAGAACATGGCGTGCAAATTCAACGGCCATGACTTGCATGCCAAGGCAAATACCAAAATAGGGGATATTGTTTTCGCGGCAATACTTAGCGGTTAAAATTTTTCCCATCCAGCCTCTCTCTCCAAAGCCTCCCGGAACCAGGTATCCATCACAATCTTGAAGGGCATGTGGCAGCGAAGGGTCTTCGGAAACTTTGTCTGCTTCTATCGGGACGATTTCGAGTTGATATCCCGCATGGATAGCGGCGTGATAAAGTGCTTCGAATACAGATTTGTAGGCATCGTGGTGTTGCACATATTTACCCACAATCCCAACTTTTATCGTTCCTTTTGGATGGCGAATTTTTTCTATAATAGCTTCCCAATCTTTAAGCTCTATTGAAGAATTTGGCAGATTGAGTCGTTCGCAGATCATTTGATCCAGTTTTTGCTCATGCAATCGTAAAGGAACTTCATAAATGCTAAATTCAACATCGGTTTCTTCAATAACGGCTTGGAGCGGAACGTTGCAAAATAAGCTGATTTTTTCTTTAACGTCTAAGTCTAAATTGTTTTCACAGCGACAAAGAATGATATCAGGGAAAAGCCCGATTTCACGCAAAACTTGCACAGAATGTTGAGAGGGCTTTGTTTTGACTTCTTTGGCTGCCTTTAAAAAAGGGACGTACGTTAAATGAATATTGAGGCAATTCCCCCGATGTTCATATTGAAACTGACGAATGGCTTCCAAAAAAGGAAGGGATTCAATATCGCCGACAGTTCCTCCAATTTCAACTAAGACCACATCAATATTTTCTTTTTGCTTTGCACATTGAAGGATACGCAGCTTGATTTCATCGGTAATATGTGGAATGACTTGGACCGTTTTTCCGAGGTAATCTCCCCGTCTTTCACGCTTAATGACTTGGTGATATATCTGACCAGATGTTGCATTAGATGCTCGCGTGAGGGGGGAGTTCGTGTACCGGTAATAATGCCCGAGGTCTAAATCTGTTTCAGCCCCATCGTCGGTGACATAAACCTCACCATGCTGATAGGGACTCATTGTGCCAGGATCTACATTTAGATAGGGATCCAATTTAAGCATTGCAATGCTTAAACCTTTTTTTTCTAATAGCATTCCGATGGATGCTGAGGTCAGTCCTTTCCCTAGGGAAGAGCAGACTCCTCCGGTGATGAAGATGTATTTTGTTTGCATAAAAGATATTCAACTTTTTTAATGTCTGCGGGCTCGTCAACTCCGATGCTGATACTATCAACAACAACAGTTTTGATTCGATACCCATGTTCTAAAATTTTGAGTTGTTCCAAATCTTCCGACAGCTGAAGAGGTGTGGATGGGAGTTTGGTATACAACAATAAAAAATCTGTTCGATAGCCATACACACCGATATGTCTATAATAACGTGTTTCAGGTTGATATCCTTGTTTTTTCGAAGAAGGGATTAGAGCACGGCTAAAGTAAAGGGCATCTCCATCTTGGCGGCGAACGCATTTAACAACGGAAGAATCTAAAGCCTCTTCTTCTGTTTGAATAGGAGTAATGGGCGTTGAAACCATAATTTGTTTGTCTGATTGAAGTCCTTCAATGACTTTTTGGATGACCTCGGGTTCAAGAAAAGGTTCATCTCCTTGAATATTAATTACAAAGGGAATTTTTTGCAGAGTGGGGTTTAGCGTCAGAACTTCCGCTAGTCGGTCTGTTCCATTGCGACAATTTTCAGACGTTAGATAAGCCTTTCCTCCAAAAGATTGCACATGTTCTAAAATGCTTGGGCTATCTGTTGCTACAATAAGGTCGTCCAGTAGTTTGCAGCGAAGGGCGTTTTCATAGGTTCTTTGAATAAGCGTTTTGCCAGCGATAGGGATTAAAAGTTTTCCAGGAAGACGTTCGCTTTTCAATCGAGCGGGTATGATTCCAATGACTTGTAATGCGTGTTCCATAAGACAAATCCGAGCTTAGTTGTTATGTGAAAAATCATACATGATTCGAGCCATACATTCAATTACAAGTTCTTGATAGCAAATTTTTATTTGTATCTCTGTATTTATTTATTCTTAATATTATTATGTTATAATGGAAATGAAATAATAACATGGGCATTAGAATGACTAAAAAAAATCTCATCCAAAAAGAAATATTAACTAATTCATTTGAAAATCATGCGTTTCAAATGTCGATGCAAGTCACTCTTGATGAAAATCTTGAAGACAAAAGATTAATTGGTATTATAAAGGGCATTCTAAATCAAGTTAAAACTCCCATTAAAGATTTAAAAATCCAAATAAAAAATCCTGAAAACATTCAATTTCGGATAGGGGAAGGCGCTACCCAAAAGTTGGATTTAGCGTTAGAAAATGATCTTCCCACTGATCTTAGAATTCGCATTTTGTCAATAGCAGCTCGCGCCCTTCCCAAAAGTGGACGGTCGATGAAAGAAATACGCCAAGAATTATTAAAAACATGGCCAAACCGTGTGCCGATCATCAAGCTTTTTTGGGGAATTGCCATCCTTCCGCTATGTGCTTTAATGCACATTCTTTCTTTAAGAAAATATGATTTAGGTGATTTGGATATTGCCACAAACCCTGAGCATGAAAAAAGTTTGTTAACCTTGTTGGAATGGAGCAAACATGCGCTGGATTTAAAAAAAGAAACAGATTCTTTGTTATCGCTTGGTGAAGAATTCACGATGGCAAATCAATTTGAAGAAGCCATACAAATAGGAAAACTGTTGCAGGGAGACACATCCAAAGCAACTCTCGCGCAAAAATATGCCCATAACATTGTGGATCGATTTAAAAAAATCGAAGAAAGACCAGATGCTATTAATCTCATGTTAATTCCGACAGGATATTGGAAAAAAAAGACATTCCAACCTGTTTTGTTGGCTTTTTACCGAAATGCGGAAGGAAAACTGGGCTTAACGGAATTTACCTATGGCAAAAAGAATAAAGACGCTCGTGATTTTGTTTGGGATAAAGAGATTAATGCTGATGAGTTCAGCAAATTTCTAGCTCCTTTATTAGGTTTAGAAGAAAAAGTCAAAACCTCTGCTCCATCAAAAAATATAGCTCGAGCAGCCTATTTGCAGATGGGCGCTGTGAATTTAAGAGAAAATGCTATGCAAAATATGGCAGAGCAAGGAATACAAGGTGCTGCTTCCTTTATTCCTGGGGTTCTTGAAGAATCAGGATCAAATCAAGCATTTAGAGAACAAATTTGGGTAAGTTCAGGAGCAACATTTGTTCCATCGCGTGCGGAGAAAAGAGGCAAGATACGAACGAGCCCCGACAAAATTATCCACGAAATGATTCGCCTGCAGTTTGGTGATTCTGCAGCAGCTGACAAAGCGACCTTTACACTAGCTATTTTGAATGATCGACTTGAAAAAGTTATCAAAGCTTTACCTCAAATGCGGTTAGAAGACAAATTAAAATGGCTAAAACTACTGGAACAAGATCAAAAAAGGTTAGAAAGGCAGCTTGCCAAATCCTCTGGAAATCCTCAATTCAAAGAGCTTGTTTTAGATCCCGCGAGTCCTTTTTCAGCATTTTCTAAAAGAATTCATGATTTAAAAATTGAGTTGGCTAAGCTGGATAAAATGCAGGCCAGCTATCACAAAAAAAGAGCTGGAATTCTCAATAAAGTAAAAAATTTCCCTATTAGGCTTGAAATTCCTCTGAAGCTTCAAACTAAGCAAAAGAGAAAAGAGGAAATTCAGATACAAATTTCAGAAGCCGATTTAAAGTTAATAGAAGATATCAAAGCAGGCTTTACCAATCCGACAGTTGATAATGTAAGAGAGACGACCAAACAACTGCTCGCTTTGGGAGAACGTCTTGATCAATTAGTCGATGAAAAAAAATACACTGCGACCATAGAACTCTACCGATCAATCATTCCTTATATCCCTTCTCCTATTAGTAAAGATCCTTTGCAACCAGTGACAATATATGATCTTTTGCTTCAAAAAGCTATTCAAGAAGGCAAAAGCGAGTTGCTCGACCAATTTAGTGCTTCTTTAGAAAAGCTAACCCATTATTCATGGGAGGCAAGAGTCAAATCAAGAGATTTACCTCTCACAAGTTCTGAATGGGTGCATACAATTAATCACCAGGCGGTTTTATATCAATTGATTGAAAGGCGTAAACAATGGGTGGAGGCAATATACCCTGAAAAATTTACGCTTGAAGACTTAAAAGTTGCGAAGACGAGAGAAAAAATTAAGAAAAAGCTGACTCTAGAAGATGTGACGATTTATCTTCTTTCAGATTTCTATCGCCGAAATGATTATGAAATGCTGATTGGAAAATTGGTTGCGGAAGAACATCTAAGACCTACGCTGAATCCGGAACTTGAAGAACGTTTTATGCTCGCACGTTCACTTTTTATAAAAGGAAACGTTAAAACTCACGGAGTAGGTCACGGATTAGGCATTGTAAGTTATATAGATGAACGAGAAAGAAAAGATATTAATCATGTCAAACTAATTGCTCAAATTTCCGATCTTTATCTGGGCAAAAAAGATTCCCATCTCCAAGAGAGCAAAAATCTCCAAAAGAGCAAAAAAGGTTTTTATGATTTAACTCCTCGAGAAAAAACTGTGTGGAGAACTATTTTGAATCGAGAGAAACCATCAACTTCTGTGGAAGATCTTCCACAAGTACCAGGGCAAATGGTGGATATGTATCGTTCTCAGCTCATGCTAACGTCGTTAGTTCATCCTGAGACAGCTTTTGGTTATTTAAAAGGAAATATTAGAGTATTTGGGAATGTTCCCACGTTGGTTCGTCTTTACATGAATGGAAAAAACCCTGAAAGGCAAAGGGAGCTCGCTCAAAAAAGAATGGATCGGATCAATGCTTTTACATTTAAGAAGCTTCAAAAACTTAAGCGATTAGATCTTGTTTTTCATCCAATGGATAAATTCGGGTGGTATCAATGCGGAATCAAAGAACGAGGAAATAAAGGTGTGACAAAAGGATTCTGGTGGGGAATTTCCCCATTTGGTTTAGCTAGCGCCTTTGTGTTTTTGGAACAAATGCGAAAAGAGTCCATTCATGAAAAGAAAATGGGCGAGCCAAAAGGGATATTTTTTGGAAAAACAATTGGTAATTTTAGAAAGGAATATCCTCATCATTTATCAGGAATGGAAGCACCTTTAAATGTGAATAATACGTCTGCAACATGGATGGGTAAGTTAATGAGTGTGGAGGGGGAAAGCCCTGTTGATGATTGGTTTAAAGTATGTATTGAATTGAAGGATGATGATTCCGAATTTGATTATTCTCCAAAAAATGTTGAAGAAGTGTTTGACTTGGCATTACAACGTTTTAATTATTTTGAAGGGAATGATGAACAACGTCGTTTGCTGGCGGTTCTTTTTCGTCCTCATGTTTTACAAAGAGCTCTGAGGAGAGACCCACAATATTTTATTCGACGTTCTGCCGATTTGCAAAATGCTTTGAAAATAGCGGTGGAAAGTGGTCATTTTAACCGAGCTGCATTTCTCCTATTTCTAAATACGCAAGTTGTACATCACGCTAAATTGGCGATAAAATGGTCGGGAAATGCCTCTGATTTGGATCCATATCAGCTTGAGTTCGCTGAGCAAGCCGTTGATGCAGATGCACTGCAGACGGTGATCCAGCAAATGCCAAGTCTCTATTCCATTGATCAAAAGAGTGGTTCAAGCTATTTGAAATTGATGATTAATTGGATGAGCTTTCCTGACACTTCTGTAGAAGAGCAGCTAAAATTTTCCACCTACCTTTTAAGTTGCTTTGTGAACGATGCTCAGGCTGAAAACCCCGCAGCTTTGGAACTCCTAAACGACAGCACCATACGTGCTCATCTTATTCTTGCAGCCAATCGTCTACGGGTGATTAAAGAACAATGGACAATTCCTCTATTAGCCGAATCTGGCATAGAATGGGCTGAAAAATTTTTCTTCCCTTGGCTTGCAATGGCACCTCTTTCAAAAGAAGAAATGAATATGACTTTTGATCGCTGGGTTGAGTTGCAGCAAGGTGAAATAGCAGAAGGCATTGTATGGATTCAAAATAAGGAACATCCGCATATTTGGGAAAAGGGAGAGTCCAAAATTGATGCGTCTACAATGCACATCCTTTTATTTAACGGGAAAAAACCTAAGGGTATTAAGACGGCGCTTCCCAAAAAACTTTTGGAATCTCCAGACTACGACCTTCTATTTCGCGGAAAAGAATTTACAGCTTTTGCACAGCTTGGAGAGCAAAAAGGGGAAATGGTCTATCGCTTTAAAGATGAAAAAGGAAATAACTTCAAAATTACACATAACGTGAAAGAAGAGTCCATTGTCATCGAGCAGAAATTTTTACCTGAGTTTTCAGGATTGAAAAAGGCACAATGGTATCGTTTTTGTCATCCCGATGCTTATGCTCATTTGACTGTAGAAGAAAAGAAAAAGATGCGTAAAAATGACGCGATGACTAAAGCCATTGATGATATAACTTCTCAGTTGGATAAGAAAAAAATCCCTCCCAAAGTTAATAAAATGCTAGAAAGTAAAGAAATGCGTGAGGCAAAAAGCATTGAAAAAACTTTGATTGAACGAGGGATGTGGATCAATTCAGACAAACCTAGCCAAGGCTTTGCCATATTGCCATTACAACCCGATAGTCCAATATCCAATGATATTTTCCGGTTGCGCTTTGATAAAAAGCAACATTTAACAAGCATAAAAAGTCTTTCTGGTCGAACTGTTATCCATGATGAGCAGGAAAGGCTTGCAAAGGTGTTAGCTCCAACTGAAAATCATAAAATTGTTTTTTTACGTGGAAAATGGTCAAAAGGGATCGCTGAAATCCGCTTACTCGAGCAGGGCTTAATCTTTCAAAGAAAAAACAAGACAAATCCGTGGGTCGTCGCTTCAGGACCCTATCAGGATTATCAATGGACAATTGGTGGAGGAAAAGCTGCTCAACTTACATCTTCTTTAGATTTTCCTTTAGAGGAATTTGGGGTGTCCTTGAAGGATCCTGTCAGCGGTGATACGCATCTATTAATTTGGCCGCATCATGTAAAAAATAAAAAGGAGATGGTTCTTGATAAAAAAGATACTGCAAGATCTCCTTTAAAAATCATTCTTTCGGACGGTAAGTCCCCTGAAGGGTCAAATGGCGCATTTCTTTACCTTGCCTATCTTTTTGCGGCTAAGCATGAATATCAACGCGCTTTTCATTTTTTAGAACTCGCCCAAAAAGGTCGTTTAGAGTCTGAGAGCGAAATCGAGAATTTGACAAAAGTGATGAGTTTATTTCGAACGCTTCCAGCGGATTCTGTGCGTAGCTCTTTACTGAAGCTAAAGGCCGAGTTATATGGTCGAAAAATTATTAGACAGCAAACGCAACAAGTCAGTTTTTCAGGAGAGGATTGGCACGTTTTTCTGGAAGATTCTCAGTACGTCGGCAAATTGTTTCAAAAATCCCAGACATATTCTTCAAAATCTGTTTTTGATCCAAAATTAGTCGAAGCATATGCACTGGATAATGCTCATGAAATTCGGTTATCAGAAGACGAGATTGAGGAAATCAAACACATTCAAGAAGAATCCTTAATTCAGATTTTGAAAAAAGAGGATGCCTTTGCGCAATTAAAATCTCGTGAAAAACCGATTGACTTAAGCAATAATATTACGATGATTTCTAGCAAGTTATTAAGTCAGTTTATAATAAGCAATATGCAAAAGCCTCTGAAACATCCCGAAGAGTTATTGTCTAAGCTTTATAAACTTGATGAAGAGATGCTTTTAGGGCATTTTTTCACGCTTTGGAATTTAGTCATTGATCAGAAATTGAAGAAAGAAGATTTATTGGCATTTTTTGCCCCGATAGAAAAAAGGGATCTTGTTAAAAAAGGGCAAAGCATGTTGAAAAATTTGAAAACGGGGGTGGGCACCGCAGTGAAAGCCTTGGCTGAAGGAGATCCCTCGGCTCAGCTTGATGCATTGCGTAAGCTTTTACTCAATCTTGCTGAAAAACCGGATAGTTTTAAAACAGCAGATCTTCGTTTCGATACCACAGCGTTGCATGTATTTCATAAAAAACTTCCTTCTAATTTCACAAAATTAGGAGTTAAAATTCTGAAACAAAAAGGACGTGGTGATCCGAAGCTGACAGAAACCATAGGGATGATTGAGAACCAGTTAAGAAAAGTGACAGGCACAAATGAAGATGGACAGAGCTTTTTACAAAATCCTGCGGATTTGCTCTCGGAAGGCCAAATTGGGCAAGTCTTTAAAAACAATTTTTCCAAGGTTGATGGGGTAAAGTCTGGAATCCAGCTATTGGACACTCAACTATTAAAAGAAAAAATTAATGAAAACCCTTACTTATTTGGACCCATAGCTGGACCTTTGATTACCAAATTTCTTGCAGTCACACCGATTGATCAAGATGTTCCAATGGAGGCTTTTGTCTCTGGAATCAGTCAACAATTCAAACTTAATGTAATTGAAGAGCTTCGAGAGACTGAATTACGCCATCGTATTGAAAATCTGGAAGAAAGACTACGTGTTCAAGAACCAAAAACGACTTGGCCGTCTGTTGATGGCGGAGAGGCCATAAAGATAGATCTTCAGTCCGCTACAGTGGGTTTAGCAAACTTTTTAATTCCTGTTCCCGCCGAAGCAATTTCAATGACAGAAAAAAGGCTTAAAGCTACCCAAAAAGAAATTGAAAGCATTTTTGCCCCTTCTCTGGGACGTGATGAAATCGAAATAAATGAAAATGAGTTGTTGTGTGCTGGGGCTGCAAGCTCTGCTGAAAATTTGATGCACGTCGTTGCTGAGCAAGGCCAAATTTTTGATCCAAAAGAATTTCAATTATTAAAAAGGCACATTGAAGAACATGAAAAAGTCGTAAAAGTGGCCTCACATAAAAAACGGGAAGCGATTCTAGAATTTTTACGAACTTATAAAGATATTAACAGTTTGCCGCCCAAGGTAAAATGGGCCCTTAAAAATGAGCAAGTCGTAGGTGAAACAGATATTTTTAATGAAGTCATCCATGCTTATCAGCAATTAAAGTTGAACATTCCTATCTTGGAAAAAGAGATAACAGAATTTTTAATTATTGATACTGAAGCGAAAATGTTCGGATATCCCGTGGAATCTATTTTGAAACAGATGCAACAACTACAAGATCAACCTTTAAAAAAAGGTCAAACACGTGATGCGTCATGGTTACAAGAATGGAGTCTTCACTCTTTTGCTTTGAATAAGTTAGTAAACGCGGCTTCTAATCGGGAGTTTTTCCTTGTAAAAGAAGGTGTCGATAAAGGCAAGCTTGCGGATCCACGTTTTCATCGAAAATTTTTAGTCACACAATGGCTACATAAAATTAACTTACGTCAAGAGCAAGTAGATATGGTTCGTGCGATGGAAAAAGATCCTTGTGCATACTATGAATTGCGTATGGGATTGGGCAAGACCTCTCATATTTTTCCTGCATTACTACTGCTTCTAGCTGAAAAAGGAACTCTGCCTGTTGGAATTGTTAAAGAAGAATTGTTTAAAGACAATCTTGAGGCGCTAGACAGAAGCACAAGGATGATGCTTCAAACAAGCTCTGAATTTAGTTTTGACCTACATTCTGATACAAGCCCTCTTGTGTTATCTGAAAAATATTACCGCCTGCTTAAAGCGAAGGAAGAAAATGGGTATATTTTAACAAGTATTCATACCAAAGCTTCTATTGAGCATCGCTTAGGTCTTCTGCGAGATCAGGTAAAGGAAATATTTGGCAAAACAAGTAATTTGCAAGACCTTCCCCATAAACTCAATGCTATTCATTTATTGCAGAAAGAGCAATATTGGCTGAGTAAAATCCGTTCACTTGTGAATGGTGATGAAAACTTTTTTGGTTTTAAAACACAAACGATTATCGATGAAGTCGATGACGTGCTCAATGTGATTAACGAGGATAACTTAGCTCTCGGTGATTCGATTCCTTTAAATCGCACTGTGATTGATATGATGGAAATGATGATGGAAGTCATCTTTACCTCTCAAAATCCCGATGTGAAAAAATTGCATGAAGCTATTCGCACAAAAAAACAAGCGACTTTACGCCCTTCGGAAGTCAGAGAAATTCTATTACCTGCTTTGGCAGGTGAAATTCTTTCAAATGATAGATTTTTGCGTTTAGCTGGTGGTTTAGACCCTGAATTAGAATTGCGCAAACGCTTAGCGGGAACTGATAAGGATGCTTTCGTCGATTACCTTTGCAGGAGTTTAGGAGAAAAAGTGCCTGGGTTTCCAGAGGAAATCGATGATGAAGATGTAAAAAATTTCCAAAACTGTGTTGGAGCGCTCAAACACATTTTGCAAATCACATTTCCGGTAGCTCTCAATCAAAATCCTGGTATTAATGTCGCAGTTAAGAAAAATGATGGCTTCACAGTTGGTCCACAAGTCAGCGGACAAGATAAAGACGCGATCATATTTGGTGATGAATACGACGTGACTGTGAATCATTACCTCATGTATGCCACAGAGCTTCCGGATACACCTTTTATTCACCAGGCTTTGGCTGCATTTCAGGAGAAAAATGCTAAAAAATATTTAGAGATTGGACAAAGAGCTGCTGCTTTCGGGGAACGCAATCTTTTGAATTTTTTAAATCGGCCTGAAAATTGGAAAGAACGTTTGCTCATTTTAAGAACAGAAATTATTGAGAATATGTGCATTAAGCGCTTCGAAGAAGAAATGGTCATTAATGTCCAAGAACTTGTAAATGGATTGCAATTTGGTGGAATGACTGGAACATTAAATGATTACTCTCTTCCAAAAATTCATGGGCAAACTCCCCATTACACACCTCGCACAATTGAGGGGGAAACGCTCTTACGCATTGCCAATAAAGGTGAGCCTGTTCTGAAGATTACTCCTGATGAGAATCTGATTCAGCAACTTGCTGCTAATCTTAAAGACCCTGCTTGCAAAGCGTTAATTAATGAGGGCATGTCTTTAGAAGGCAAAAATGCAGTCCAAGTTGTTAAAGAATTGCGTCGGACTGCAGAGGGAAAAGAACGGATATTTATCCTTATGGATCCTGTCGCACGTAAGCCCGTCGTTTGGTATCCAAAAGCTAAAGAACCTGAGTTAATTTCAAAAGGTGCTTTAAATGAATTAATTGCCACTAACCCGACCTTTAAAAAGGATTGTGTATTCTATTTTGGTCCTCCCGATACGCGAGGAACAGACTTTGTCATTCCCCCTGGTTATGGGGTGATTGTTTTTGGTCCCACTACCATCATGCCGGGTGCAATGCAAGCCTGCTGGCGCCTACGTGGTCTTGGCCAACAGCACGGCTTAAAATTTTTACTTCCAGATTCAATCGCTCAGCGTATTTGTTCAGAAACTGATATGAAACCCTCTAACTTATCTTGGCTGCATCTTTTTAATGACATCAAGAAACAAACACTTGAAAGTCAAAAAGGACTTAATTTAAAAGGCACAAAAGAAAAAATCCGGGAGATTCTTCCTGTGGGAATTCGACAAATTTTAAGTAAGCATCTTGCGGCAAGAGATAAAATGGTATTTTGGGATATTTTACATCCAATCCGAAGGGGAGAAGATGTACTCATTCAAATCAATTTGCATGAAGCAACACGTGATTTTTTATGCAAATCCAAGAAAGCAGATCCTACGCAGGATTATTCTCCTACATCCATCATTTCATTTGAAGAGGATATTCAAAAAGATATTGAAGGACAAAAAAGGCAATTAGAAGAGCTCAAAAATAAAGTGAAAATGATCAAAAAGAGTATGGTATTTCGCGCAACTGGCTGGGCTAGACAGCGTTTTCAAGATATAGAAAATGATATAACCGCAATGATGACTAATTTAGAGCAATTAGAAAAAGATTTTTATGAAAAAGTTGAATCGCATAAAAAATATCTTCCTGCAAATGTTCCAAATAATGGAGGCGCGGTAGCAACTTCTCAGGTTCAAGTCCAAGAAGCTCAACAGCAGCAGCAGCAACAACAACAGCAGCAGCAACAACAGCAGCAGCAACAACAACAGCAGCAAGAGCAGCACCATAGAATTTTAGATGGAAAATTTAATCGCTATGAATATAAAAAATGGACTCGTGGTCAGCGTTATTTTGGGAATCTTCAAACTTTATGGGATAGGAATAATGAATGGGTGGTTCGTGAGCTTTATCTTCATGTTAAAAATTTAGGAGATAATTTTGTTGGAAAAAATAATATTGAGGAAGATTTCTCAAATTTCGGTTTCGATGCAAACGTTTCAATTTCAAATCACATGAGCGAAGTTTTATCAGAATTACCTACATTGGTTGGAGCTCCTCTCGGTCGTATTTTAATTATCGAAGGAAAACAAGTGTGCTTGATCGGTAAGGAAGATTACCATTGGTCTATGAAAAGATTCATAGGTGTTCCACATGCGATTTTAAGTCCACTCGATGGGTATATCTATCCCGAAGGATTAGCATTTAATACCGTAAATGGAGATGTCCCTGATATTCAAGATCCTGTAATGATGCTTAAAATTGTGCAGATAAAATGGCGTCTTGGTTATTACTCTTATTCATCCGCAGAAGAAAAAGTTTTAACTGATTGGTTAAAAACGTTAACTAAAGTGCAGATAGATGCTCATTGGAAATGGTTAAATCAGCGCTCTAATATTGAGCAGATTAAATTATTCCAAAAAATCGTTGTGTAGTTGATTGTTTTAGATTTTATTTCTGTGCTACAAAGATAATTATGTAGCGAAATAATTTTTATGATTAATGTTTTTCAGTATAAAAAAATATTTTTTTTCATTGGAAGATCATCATCTCAACTATCCATGCAAAGTGAATTAGATGCTTCAATTCAGATTGAGCGTTTAATTCATCTTTCAAGGTATCCTAGAACAAATTGGAAACTCGTTAAGAGCTGTAAAACTTCATATAAAAGATCTAGATAATGTCACATTTGAAGAGAATGAAGAAGAAGCTTAAAAACTAAATAAAGCACGCTTTTCCATTTGATCTTAAGGTTCGAGTTGTTTCAATTGCAACGGGCATACAAGAAAGCTATCCTGACAAGGTTCCGATCATCAAATTATCTTGAGCAATTTAACATCTTAAATCACTCTTCTTTTTTTATTCCTGTATTCTAGAAAATTGCTTTGCATATTAATTCTTAGGGAAAATACTATTTTTATCTGGTAAATGCATATTACAAAATACGTTTAAAATTCACATATATAAAAGAAAAATATGAACGGCGTTTATGGCATCAATTCTACCTCTTTAGAAAAAAATATTGATTTGTCACAAGAACCGATACTTTTACAAATTCCGATGGAACTTATTGTAAAAATTCTTTCGCATCTAAATATTAGTTCTATCTTTGCAACCGGAGCTACTTGTAAGGCATTAAAACAAATTGTTTGTGATTTTGAAGATGTTTATCTTAATAAACTAAAAACAATCTATAGAAGTCAGTTTCCTGAAACATCTGCTGAAAGCAAAGGGGCTACTGCTTTTCAGTATTGTCAAGCCAAAAAATTAGATGGACTCATTAAAAATAAAGAGATTCAACCTAAAGTTTATAAATTATGTCCCGATTTATTAAATTTTTATAATGGTCCCCCTTTTCTTTTAAACGATGGCAGAATCATTAATGCTTATCACTTAAATCAATCAAATTTTCTTCAAATCAGCAGTCTGACAACACTTCAAGAATGCAAAAAAATGGACTGTCCCTCTTTTGTCCTGAGTTTAGATTGTATGCAAAATGAAATTATCGTTTGCGGATGTGAGAAAGTGATTCATTTAATTGAGTTGGAAACAGGACATCTTATTCGATCGATTCCTCTAACTTGCGATGTTTGGGCTTTGACACATGTAGGTCAAACCATCATCGCAGGATGTGATGATGGTTTGATTCGCATGTGGGATTTTAAAACTTTAAATGAAATGTGTGAGCTCAAAGGTCACACACACGCCGTGTTAAGCCTAAAAGTTCAAGGTCATATTCTTTTTAGTGCTTCTAAAGATAAAACAATCCGGATGTGGGATTTATCCCTAGGGACCCAAATTCATCAAATTGAAAGGCATGTCTGTGCCATAACTTGTCTTGCTATTTCCAATGACAAAATGGTTTCAGGATCTCTTGATGGAAGGATTGATGTCTGGAATTGGAAAGAAAAAAAACTTTTGCAAAAAATTCAGATTGAGAATCCAAAATTTCATAAAATTAATTCCATTGCTCTGTTGGATGGAAAAATTTTAAGCATATCAAACAATGCAACAGTTTTTGATCGACCTTCTATCTTTATTTGTGATTTAGAAACAGGAGTCGAATATAAAAACCTTGATGAATTTGCGGGTTCCTGGCGCGCCTACTTATTGACTTGGGAAGGAAAAATCATTTGCCGAAGAAACTCGGGAACCTACATTTATAGTTTTGCTGAAGAAGATGCTCTTTCATCAAAAAATGTGCTTTAAAATTCTTATCGGATTCTCTTTCAAGGTTTGACAATATCTTATTTTTATCTTTAAAAAAAAGTAATCATCCACGAATCCTCATAAGAGGATGTGTGGATTTCAAAGACTTGGATGGCCAAAAAAAATGGTTATAAGGCTATCTAGGTTTTCTTGTGGAAGCGCGTGCTGTCGCAAAGAGCTGTTATTCTTATAATCTATTTTTTAACTAACCAAATAATTATTTTCTTTTGAAATAAATTGGATTTAGCAAACGACATTGGAAGGTTAGTTATGAATTTGTTCGGGATATACGAGGCTGGATATTTGATGTTCAAAAATACAAATTGTCATCAAAATACTATTCGCGTGCCTACCATGATTGAATGTCTTTTTTTTAATACAATCGAATTGAAAATTGAATTAGAAAATAGAATGAAATTTTTTTATCTGAAAACAAGGGATGTCGTAAAATTTTTAGAAAAAAATGAGATCGACGTTTCACCTTATGCCTCAGAGCTAGAATTAACCCATTTATTTCACCAATATATTCTTTATCCGCAAGAAATTAAGGCAAAATATAGCCAGCATCTTATATCTGGAAAGTGTTTGAAAGGCAGAATCAAGCTCGATATTTGGAAATTAGATGCTGATGACACGGGTATTAAAGTTGCAAACTTGTTTGAATGGCTGTTTACGAACACTGTCAAGCTTCCGCTTTGGGATGGAGAAAAAATGACAACATATACAGTAAAAAGGGATGAGTTAATCGATAATTTAAAAAATCATCATGTTTTTGTCGATTGGCAGATTTCTGATGAAGGTCTTTTGCATAAAATTAGATCCTTAGCGATTCAGTCCTTAGCTGGTTCCAAGGTAGATTTAATAGCTAATGCGCTGCTTGGAAATTTTGTCCACATGAGCACTGTCTCTTCCTTTACGAAAGAAGGGAAGGAACTTAAAGGCGGATCAGAAAAAGAATTACACTTTATTTCAAGCTGGGCTCCCACACCAATTCTTGCCATAAAGATTTATGAGAAAAAAAACGAGGTTTCTCAAAACCCTATCTTAATCACTGTTCTTCAGAAAAATGAACCAGTTTCTGTTTATATTGATGCCAATGAGCTTGCTCAGCGCTTACACCTTTCTTTGGAGAAGATAGAAGAGTATGCAAAAAAAGGAGAGTTGGAAGCTTACCTAAGTTCTAAGGAAGATCAATTGGCATGCTTAGAAACTGTACTTGCCAATTATAAACGTTTATTTAAAAAACAACGGTTGCTCGGAAGAACTTCTTTATCTCCGGAAAAGCTGATGAAAATGATTCATGCTTTTGTGAAAAGTATGCGAGTAGGAGATCCACCCGTTTTAGTGGCCAAAAAATATATTGGACTTTTTCGAGGGAAAAAGTTGCACATCGTTGATATGACAGTTAAAAAAACAATTAATCAGGGTGCTTTCATAGAAGCTCTGAGTGTGCAAAATCCGGTGTCTGGTAGGCCAAAGGTCTTAAAAATCATCCGAACAGATTTTCCTAAGGCAGAACTTGCTCGGCACGCTTTGAAAAATGAATATGATTTTTTGCACAAACTGCATAGAGGATTTCGCGGGAAAAAAATTCCTGGCATCCAAAAAGCCCCACATGCCATCAGTAACTTATCAAAAGGAAAGGGGAAAGAAGGGTTTCTATTGACTCCTCAATATATAGGAGATGCGTTTGATAACAAAATTGTTCCAGATGAAAAAGCCATTCAGGCTCTATACAAGCTGCTAAAAGGCTTTGAATATTGTGTTAAAAAAATGAATTTAGGGCATGGGGATATTAAACCTGAAAACATGCTTATTAGGGAAGTTGGGCAGGCATATGAAATAGACTTGTCCGATTTTGGAGGAGCGCGCTTTTTAGGCAAAGCACGGGGCCTAGGAATATTTTCGGTCAATTATTTCCCTTATAATGATCTTTTGCTTTTGCGAGAGTATGATACAGGAGTTCCTGAAGATCAGGAACTGTTTGATGCGTATTTTAGATTGAAAGATGTCTATGCCTTGGGAAGCTCCATGTACTTTATTTTGTCAGGGGGATACGAGCCTTATCATTTAAGAGAGTATAATCGAGCTTTAGATGGCCCCTACAATGATGAATTCATTGTACGTCGGAAGACATTTGCTCCAGGAGGGCATCCTCCACCTGAAGCGAATTTTAATCGAGAATTGTTGCTAAAGAATAAAATTCCTCTGGAAATCATCGATTTAATCGAAAAAATGGTGAACTTGAATCCGGATGAGCGGATCAACATTTATGAAGCAGCCAAAATATTTGATGCTTATATGGATTCTAAGGGTAAAAAGCTAACATTATACTAATTATTTAAGGACTGTCAAAATTCTTGCAAATAGACTGACAGT
>NZ_JBFWIR010000041.1:0-28645 GCF_050255895.1 Parachlamydia sp. | reverse complement strand
TCCGATCTTTTTGCCCACTAGATTACAACTTTTATCCTTTTGCTTGATCCTGATAATTGCCAGCATTTCTCTTTTTATTTGGTATCAATTTTCTTGGATTAAACCTGTTTTTTGGACCTTGGCTGCCATCGCTTTGATTTTATTGGGAAGTGTTTTTTATTCCCGCTTCTTTTCTTCTGTGGATGGAATTATTACTCAGCCCGCTTTTCTTTATCGAGATGCCGGAACGCAGTACGCAAAAGTCCGGGAAGACCCGTTGATTGCCGGATCTAAAGTTGAAGTTTTAGATTTGAATAAGGGCGCGTGGATGAAAATTGCGACGCCAAAAGGCGAAATTGGGTATATCAAGTCCGCAGACATTCAATTGATAGAACCTTATAGGTAGAGAGGTTGATAGGATAAATTTTAATGTTTCAAAAAAATGGAGCTTTGAGATTTAAGGTATTGCTCAAATGCACTGAGTGAGCTATACTTATAAGCAAATTAATGAATATTTTTACGTAGAGTCGTTGAGATGCAAGTAGAGCGAAAAGCTTTATATAATTTGTTACGAATGAATTGGTTACTTGATCCAAGTATAAAAGTTTTAGCTTGGCAAGTAGAGGACTATCGAGCCCTCCCAGTTTTTGAAATTTTTAATCGTTTGCAGGCAAAGCATGTTGACCTGGATAAGGTTAGCCTTACAGCTTTAGCTGAGCATTGTGATAATCCGGAAGATTTGACAGATGAGCTGGTCGAAGGTTCAGAGATTTCTCAGGAAGATGAGGATCAAATCTATCTATTGCTTTTCGAATTATGGCGTAGACTTATTCCTGAAAAGCCTAGTCTTTCTACATTTTGTGATGAATTAGATCATCAAATTTATCTGTATGACCAGGGTAATCTTGATCAGGAAGAAGGAATCCAAGACGTCTTAGCGAATCTCCAAGTTATCTTGGATGAAAATGTAGATGGAGGAGGGAAACCTTTAGAAGTTTTTGAATTGGTCACAAATACTTGTGCGAATGACATCGAAAGCTTTTTATACGACTTTATTGCAGAACAAATTGATCACCACAACTATTCCTATGCCTCAGAGCTCATTGAAGGCTTTCAAAAATATATCAAAGATGAGAAATGGTTTGAGTTCTTAACCACTCGCATTTTAGCTGTCACAGATAGTCATGGTGCCAACCAGCAGGTGCGTCAACTGACCAAAAAAATCATGGCAAAACCTGATTTGGAATTTATCTTCGAAATTTTGACATTTTTGGTGCAAGATGGAGAAAAAGAAGCTTTTGTTAAGCTAGCCAAAAAAGGTGTTTCATTGCTTCAAACGGAAGAGGATTTTCGAGATCTCCTTTTAATCAGCTCGGATTTTTTCCATCACCTGGATCTAGAAAAGCAGGAAGATGCAATTAAAAAAATCTTACAAGCGCGTCATCGCAAATCTATTGCAGAACACGTTAAGGCGCAAGATTCAGACGTTCAGCAATTCGTTAAAATATTAGAATAACGCCCCACGTAATGGGGCGTTGTCCTTTTTTAAACTCTCGGATTGTGGTTTTGTGAGACCTCTTGCTCTTTCTCCCGAGCCACTTTCTTTTGGTTTACATCATTTTTAGAGCCTTTAGCATCCTCTTCTAACTCTACAGCTTTTCTTTTGCATGCAGTTGCATTTGCTTTAATATTTTGTAAATTTAATTCATCCGTAATTCTTTTCTGCAATCGTTTATCTACGAGCAGAGCCTCTCTTTTTGCAAATTCGGAAATGGTCAAATTATTTTGATGAGATTCTATGCATTTTTGCACTGCGATATTCAGTTTTTGTAGGTGATCGATCTTCCATGGAATACTTTCTTCGTAACGTCCATGATAATGATGGATAGTATCTGGCCCGTCTTTCGTTTGGGAGGGGATTGTTGTGTAGCGATGATAAATATGCGTGCATTTCCCCGCCATTTTTTCAATGGAGGCCTGCTGCTTATTTTCGATAGGTGGTTGTTGTGTTCGGGGCTCCTCCGGTCGATAGCTTTCAATGCGGCTCTGGTATTCTAGCATTAAAAAACTGCTCTCGGGAAAGGGGTACTTATAAGTGAATTGTGGAGGCTCTTTAGATAGCTCCATGGGTGCTTCTTTAGCAAATTGTTCCAGCGTGGATTTGTATAGCTCATCTATTATTCTTGTCCACGCATGGTGAGCGATTGCATCGATGCGTATCGCATGCAATATATATTTTAAATGATAAATGTCTTCTTCAAGTAAATGGACCATTTTTCTTCTATGATTCAAAGAAATATGGGGCATTTTAATGAGATCTGAGAGTTTATAAATACAATTCTGAAGCTGATATAAAGCAGCTCCAGAAATGACATCTAGTCTCCTGCTTTCTAAGTCATGGCAATGAGAATAGACAAGGGCTTGATCTAACTCTCTTGTGAAAATGGGGGACTTTTGTCCCCACTGTTCAGAAAATGTATGGTTGTGACTTTCGTTTGGTAACATTTTTTCCTGTAAAAATAATCGAATTTTTTATTGATGATTTAAAACAAAGTTAATGCCTAATTTTTCAGAAGTTTCTTTTTCTGATCGCTCGGCTTTCTCGGATTCGAGTTGTTCTTTTCGGATGTGGGTAAAACGAATTTTAGTTTTTGTTGAAGTTGTTCTTGGTGGCTCAGATCGCCGATCATCGGCAGAGACGTTCTTTCTTCTTGATATTGGGGATGGATGAGGGATAAATGGAGAATCAAAATGGTCTTCAGGTATGAAGGTTGGGTAAGGTGAGCTTTCCTGATTATGAGCTTCAAAAGCAGAATCTCCCATGTCTCTTGGTAAAGGCGATTCAGCACGCTCTCTAAACAAGGGCAGGAGTGTGATTCCTCCTGCAGCTGAGGAAGAAAGTGGTGGAAAGGAAAAACGAGGACTCGGAGCGCTAAGGGGCGAACCAAAGCGATCTGTTGATGGAGATATGGGGTGGGGTGAGATTTTCCTATGAGTGGATAATGGTGAATGACTAGGGCTAGAAGGTACTCTAAACAATGAATAGCGCGGTGATGTCGCTTTTTTACTTGGAATTTCTGTCGCTCGTCTTGCAGCTTCAGAAAGATATGATTGAGGGGAAAACAGAGGAAATTTAAGGGGCGTTGTTGATGGAAATATGGGATGAGGTGAGTTTTTTGAAGGGAGGGGAGATCCAATGGTAGAAGAACTTCTTGCTGACGGTGATTCGAAATGCATACTAAACAGAGGAGAGGAGTGTGAGGGGGTCTTGGATTGACTATGGGGTTCCCCAGCTCTTGCTGCTACGGATAGGCGTTGCTGAAGCTGATTGTGAAATTCGGTAGGTCTTATCCTTTTATTTCTTGGTAGTGGTGATTGGGGAAAGGTGGATGAGTCTTCAGATTCTTCGGGAGAATGTCTTTTTCTTGAATAAGTGGTGAACTCTGATTGAGGTTTTTCTGAAGTGTCATTTAAATCACAGCTAAAAGAGTCAGACTCCGTAGAATCCGATTCTTTTTCTACTGCGGAGCTTTGCATTAAAGCTTTTTCCTTTGCTTCAAGTTGCATTCTTATGTGCTTAATGAGGCTATTTTCTTTTTCTAATAATTTTTCTTGCTCTTCTGGATGCTCTGCTAGAGCTTTGAAATGAAAATCGCAACAATGAGAGATTTTTTCCATGAGATCTTTTAACTGAGGAATAGTTCGCGTAGAAAGATATGTGCTTTTTAGATAAAGCCCATGAGTATGTTCGCATGTTTTAGATTCACTATTGAAGAAGGGCTGTTTTTTTTTAGGGCTAAACTTATGCTGGACAGCCAATGCAGAAGTTGGCGAGGATTCAGTTGAGCTTGTGGGGGAAGCATGAGAACTTTCTGAGTAACGCGAGAGTGTTTCAGTAAAGAGTCTAGTGATATAGTCACTGATTAGATCAGCATCATTTTTTTGAAGGGGAACACAATTAAAAACGGTTTTAAAAAGTTTGATGTCGCTTATAAAAGATAGGAATATTTTTTTTTTAATTTGAGGGGGGAAAATGATTAGATCAGATCGAATTTGAGAGCTAAAAAATTCTAAACATTTTTGTATTTTTTCTAGCTCTTGAAAAAGATGATTTTCACTAACAAGGGGGCGCTGGGCAGCATCGAAAAGTAAGCTTATATGACAATGATTATGGCGAGTTGTGCAGCCATTTGGTCCAAGGCCTATTTCAGGAGAGGTGCATAGCCACTCGTCTTGATTTAATGGATTTGTTCCTGTTATTTGCATAATATTTCACCTTTGATAAAAGTTATTTGTTTTGTGCTTTGATTAATATTTTATGTCTATTTTGTTTTTGTCAAACTATGATGTGAATTAATGGTGTTTATTTGTGTTGAGATTTAAAAAGGTAAAAATTGAGTTAGAAAGACAAGCAATCTAAATGGTTTTAAAATTTACGGCAATTAAATAGTTGTAGATATATTCAAGAAAGACTTTCTTAAAGAGATATTAAATTTGGTATGAAGAGGTTATGCTTGATACCAATTATGAAAATTAGTCGGACTTAAAAGAAAAGAAAGCAAAGACTTATTCAAAGCTTGGTTTTTTTCTTGTTGGCGACTTGCAATCGTTGATTGAAGTTTCTTCAAGGGGGTGTTTTGAACTGTACTTGAGGTTACCAGCGCAAGAATATCTAAAATTCCATGTACGACGTCGATGTGTTTCTGCCAGAGAGCTTGAGGTTCATTCTGTTGAATATACTGAATGTCTTTTTTAAATAAATCGATTAAAATTTTTTTCTCATTTTGAGAAGAAGCAATTTGATAGCTAATGTATGTCGAGAATGCATCAATTCGATTAAAAGAAGTTTTTTTTTCGTCTTCTTCTTGATTGGCATCAACATTTTTATTATGGCCATGTAACTGATGTGGACCGAGATTGTTTATGCAAAAATTAGAAATTTGTGTATTCCAATATTGATGGGCTTGCATGATGTGTTTCCTTAATTTCTTATGAAATGTGGCGTTTAGCTATTAAGTATGGAAAGTTTAATTGTAAGCTTAAAGAGATCTATGCAAAATTTATATAGCAGATTTACAGCTACTTGCATAAGTTTATAATAAGTGGAATAATATTTAAATAGTTAAATAATTGCTTAGTTTTTATAGGGGAATTAATCCGCAGGGCAGGCGCCAGATAAACAGGTGTCATCGAAGGCATTACCTTGTAAGCGAAGTCCTTCATATGAAATAGGCTTTAAAGTTTTGACGTAATCGTCGTAGGTAGTCTTGGAAATAACTTCTTGGGGAAGATAGGCATAGCCAAGATCCTGAGCATTTTTTGTCGGGTCATTTCGAAGTAAAAAAGAAACCCCCACATAAACATCCCAATGCGTGAGAAGCCAATCGATGATTTCCGGGATTTCGGAAGGATCATAAGAAATTGTGGTGGATACATTTTGTTCGGACCATGATTCTTGTAGAAGACGATACCATTCAAGTTGAACCACAGCGGAATCTGTATTGATGTCTATTTCTTCAACTGTTCCGTTTTTGTGCGTAACGAGAGCGTGTGTGAAAGGGATTTTTTCGTATCTAATTGGAAATTTAACCAGAACGGACTCTAGTTCAAAAGGCTTTTCCATTACTTCATAACCCGCATTCTTCAAGCGATTAACAAGAGGGTCATATTTTGAAAATGTGATAGAATTTAAAATGTATTTTCCGAGAGGAAGATGGATTCCTTCTGGAACCTCCCCCCATTCTTCTGTCCCCATGATTTTACTTAATGTGCCGCTTGGCTTAACGCAGGTTACATTTTTTGGTAGCGGACTGTTTAGTTCATTCGCCATGCTATAAGCTGCACTAACAGCAATATTTTTCATTCTTTTGTAATCATAGGCTGAAAGAGGGTTTGCTCGAATCCCTGTCAGGCCTACACCGCATAAGTGCAAGAATTGGTTATTCAAATGCCAGGCTTCTTGGAGAATTTCATCGCGTAGATCAACCATGGTTTGTCGATAATTCATTCGCGCTGTTAGATAGAGTGCTCGTTCAAGCCCGGTTTTATCTCCTAAGAAAGCTAAAAGATTGACTTCTGAGAGATTGCAAAAACTTTTATTTCCTAGTAAAACTTCGACACATGGATTACAGCCTTTGAACCAGGGGGCACGTCGCTCTGCCGCCTCAGCATTAATAAGGCCGGGTTCAGAACCTCCTGAATCAATCATTAGCTTGAAAATGTATTCAAGCTCCTCTTTAGATGGTTTGGTTCTAAAAAGCAGGCTATTATTTGACTGCTGCCGGTGGGCGTTATCTTTTAACCACCAATCCTTTTTGGAGGTAGCAAATTCTTCCCATTCGGGTTGTCCATATTCGAAAAGGGCAATTTGCGCAGAACGACGGTTTGATAAGAGGGTGCCAAGCCAATTCACAATGTCCAATATATCGATGCGGGTCAAAAGTTGATCTGCACGGTTAGATAAAAGAGTTGCAATGGCTTTAAAAGCTTTGCTCATGGGAATATCGCCCGAAGATATCCATCCATATCCTTTGACTCTTGCTCCAGCAGGGCGTATTTCTGAAAAATCTAAGACCAGTGTTTTAGCAGGGAATTTACCCGCAATCAGTTTTCCGATGGCCTTTGCCCAAGCGCTTGCAGAATCCCCAACTTTGATTGTCCATGTTTGAGAATGAGGATCATAGTGTTCGACATTATGCTCAAGTCCGCCTTTTTGAATGCGTTTGGATGGGATGATTTGAATGTCTTCTAGTGGTTTTCTAAGGCCATTTAACGTTCCAATAATCGGTTTGAATCCGACTCCACACCCCTGTAAAAGGAGCCATAAAACATCGACAACATCATAGACAGTCTCTACATGTGTGTAAGCGCAATTAAACATGCAGGATTCTCTTACTTGGCTAAGTTCTGTTCCCCCCAGCCACAGCGTGCGTCCGGCAGGAGCGATGCGTCTTTCTAGAATAAGAAGACGTGTTTCTTCCAACTCTTGCATTTCATGGGCATTGAGATTTCGACCTAAAGCTCTTTCCCAGAGCCACTGTTGATGATGGATAACTCTGTTAACAACCTGATCCCAATTTTCAAGAAAATCGGTTTCTTCATCTAGGGGGCGGTGATATGTCCTAAGAGATGCAGCCATGGCTCTTGCTGTAGGTGTTGTCATCACGATCCGCTTTTGTTAAAAATTCATTTTTGGGAACAATGTATTTTGATAGATCTTATAAAAGCCTAATTGTTCTTGGTATAAATCAGGCGCGTATCGATCGATACCAAAAAGGAGGCATTCTTTTTTTTGCTCTATAGATTCTGCTAGCGTTTGAATGCGTAAAATTTGATTGGGAGTGGCTTGCACAAATTTTCCCGTTGTATTGATGTAGTAAGTGAGACCTTCTTTGTCACAATAAAATTTCACTCCGAGATAGCGTAAGGAGGGGTTAAGGGGGGATTCTTGTAAATCGGTCGGAAGATTAAATTGGGCATCCCACTGCATTTTATCTTGAGAATGTAATGCACAATAGTATGTAGAACCTTCTTTTAGAATAAGGCGGTATTTTTCTTCATAAATAAAGACTTTCATTTCCTGAGGTGTTTTTAGCAATTGAATAAAACATCTAAAGCTTTCTAAGGGAGTAGTGAAGACTATATTATTTTCTAGCTGTGAATTCAAAATCGCTTGTTGTTTAATTTCACAAATCTCTTCAAAAGCTTTTTGGAAGGCTCTGATTTGTTTTTGTTGGTAGTTAATTAAAGCCGCGTGAATTTTGAGTTTTAATTGTTCTTTTTTAAACGTAAGGAGAAAATCTTTTTCCAGGGCGATGTGAAGAGGTGAAAGGATCTCAGCAATGATGCTTTCTTTGAAAGGGGGGGTATAAACATCCCCATGTTTTGTATAGTGTATGTTTCTCAGATAAAGATCCATTGCGCGTACGGCTTCAATGATATAAGCCTCGAGAGCGATCACTTTTCCGGTTTTTCTTCTGAAATGATGGCATTTCCCAAAATGTTGATAAAGTAGTTGGAGCATCGGTTGTCGTTGTAGATGTTCATTATCTTGTGTAATTCTTCCCTGTAAATAAGGCATCAAAAACGAACTAACAAAATTTTTAATATTTTTTCGCAGTTTTTGGGATTGACTTGTTTTTAACCTACGGATGATTTCTTCAGTCAGATTAAAAGAGGGAGAGAGGACAAAATGGAAGCGAATTTTGTCAGAAAAGCTTGCGAGTATCGAATCAAAATTGTCCTTTTCGACTGTTTGCAAAATCGTGATTGTTTTGCGCATCACAACATGAAGGGCAAGTTCTTGAATTTTTTTTAGATCAATTTGGTTGTGAAGAGGATAATTTTTAATAACAGCGCTGTGTAATTCATTCACTAAAGGAAGTGTCGATTGTGTTTCGGGGGGTGAAAATGTATCTGTGATAAAATTTTGCAGATAATCCGCAATGAATTGCTTTAAGGGCTTTTCTGGGAGGAGGGGTCCTTTCTTCATGGAAATGGATGCTGGAATGGCGATTTGACAAGGGGTGACATTTTTGGACGAAAGGAATTTAAGCATTTTGTCGGCTATTTCTGCAGAAGTTAAAAATCCTTGAAAAGACAAAAAATTCTGTATTTTAGATAAAAGACGAATGAGGCCCGAGGATTGCTTTTTTGCTTGAACTCTAAAAAGAAACCGTTGTAGGGCCTCTCTTTCTTCTTTAGTGAGTTTTTTAAGCTCTTTTTCTTGTTTTTGAAGAGATTTTAGCATCTTTAGGGCGGAAATTTTTTTAAATGGGATTTGGACAGCTTTTGTTTCAAAAAGTCTGACCTGACGGCCTTTGTAATACAAATAAGAGTGTGAGCCAGTTGGAGAAAAGGTGGCCGTTTTTAAAATGTCCTGAATCGAAATTTTTAACATGTCATTTTTCTTTATGTTAAAAATCACCTTCTTCTTTGCGTTCTTCTACTTCTTCTGGACTGAGAGCTTCTTCTTCGTTGTAGTATTGATCATCTTCATTGTCTCCTCTTTCATCGGCGGGAGTCATGAAGGGCTTTTTTAAATGGTCGCTTGGTCCTTTTTCCTCGTCGCGATCAAAATTAAGGGGTTTAGGGTCATCAGGATTTCTTTTTTTACGTGACATATTCACCTCTTTATTTGGCTTTCTAATTTTTTATATATATATAAAAGAAAGCATTAAAGAGAAGAATTCTTCACGATGGTGATTGTTTGGATAAAAGAAAGTGATGGGATAGAGTCGCATAGATCCCTAAAAAGATTAAGGACCTATGCGACTAAAACTATAAAGTGGCTAACAAAGTTTGATTCGTATAGCTATGGATTTTGACGTTTTGTAAGGTCCCAATGAGTTCTTTGCCTCCTTCAAACACAACATTTTTCCAGCATCGTGTACGTGCTTTAAGCAAGCGAGGATCTTTGGTACTTGGTCTTTCAACTAATACCTCAAGGGTTTCGTCGAGCAGGTTTTGACGCTGTTTTGCATAGATGTCTTCTTGAAGTTGCATTAAGGCTTTTAACCGTTGATCTTTCACTTCTTCGGGGATATCATCTTTCCATCGCATTGCGGGGGTTCCTTTGCGCGCACTATATGCAAAAATAAAGGCGACTGCATACTCGGTCTCTTTTAGAATACGATAAGTCTCTTGAAACTCTTCGTCTGTCTCCGTCGGGAATCCTACAATAATGTCAGTTCCTAGAGCAACATGGGGAACAAGCTCTCTTAGCATCGCCACTTTTTCTAAATACTCTTCAACGGTGTACATGCGATGCATTTTTTTAAGAATTCGATTAGAACCTGCTTGAATAGGAAAGTGAACAAATTCACATAAGCTTTTTAAATCTCGGATAGCCAGCATGAGCTCTCTCGAGATATCGACAGGGTGGCTTGTCATAAAACGGATTCTCTCCAAGCCGGGAATGGCATCTAATTTCTCGAGCAAATCGTGAAATAAACATCCCCATTCAGGAGCATCTTTCCCGTAACTATTGACATTTTGTCCCAAAAGGGTAATTTCACGATATCCTTGAGAGACGAGGTGGCGACATTCTTCGACAATATGTTCGGGGGGGCGTGAGACTTCTTCACCGCGAGTGTAAGGAACCACGCAATAGGTGCAATACTTGCTGCAGCCCCGGATAATGGAAACGTGTGCGCTCACTTTGTTGTCCCGCTTTGCGCCCATATAATCCAGTTCGGTTTCGAACTTAGTGTCGGTAAGGGATGTTTGCTTTCCGGTTGAGATAACGTCATCTAATACGCGGTTTAGATCGTGGATGTTATTGGTTCCTAAGACAAAATCGATATGCGGAACCTTGTGAAAAAGAGATTCTTTTTTAGCATTTGCCATGCATCCAGTCACACCAATAATGGTATCGTGGTTCCGGTTGCGCCCGAGCTTTCCTAACTTGCCCATCACTTTTCTTTCGGCCAAGTCACGAATAGAGCAGGTGTTGAAAATCAGGAGATCAGCGGTTTCTTCTTCCATGGATCGGACTAACCCTCGGTTTTCGAGAATTCCCACCATCACTTCGGAGTCAAGCTCGTTCATTTGGCAACCATAGGTGCGCACATAAAATGTTTTTGGATTTCGCATGAATGTTCTCAATTAGATTTTAATTATAAAGTGTTGCAATGGTTGAATAATAAGATGTTGATGACTAAATTCACGCATTGCGTTATATATACGAGTTTTTTATTGCGACCATTTTAGGGGATAAGGGGATCTTTTTCAAGGTTTCATACAAAAAACAGCAAGAAGTGAAAGATTTGAAGCAAAAAAAGTTGGCAAAAAACGACATAAAGCGTATGCTCTCAATATGATTTATCACGAAAACTTTGTATAAAAGGTCAATTATGACGAAAAATCTACAAAAAACATTTGTGCTGAAAAAGCAAGATATCAAGCATCAGTGGTTCTTGCTGGATGCAGCAGGGAAAACGCTTGGTCGCTTTGCTTCTGAAGTCGCAAAAATTTTACGAGGCAAACATAAGCCTACTTTTACTCCACATGAAGATGGGGGAGATGGCGTAATTATTATTAATGCCGATAAAATTCGAGTAACAGGTGCCAAAGAAGGACAAAAAGTCTACCATTACTATACTGGGTATATGGGTGGTATGAGAAAGATCCCTTATCGCACAATGCTAGCGCGTAAGCCTGGTTATATTCTTGAGCACGCAATTAAAGGAATGATGCCTTCAAATCGTTTGACTGATGGTCAATTGACAAGACTGCGTATTTTTGCTGGCGAAGAGCATAATTTGGACGCTCAAAAACCCATTAAAGCTAACATATAGTAATTAAAGAGGTATCACTTGGAAGAAACAGTTGCAACAGGTAGACGCAAAACTGCAGTCGCCTCAGTGCGCCTCCGTACGGGCACTGGAAAAATTGATATTAATGGAAGAGCTCTCAATGAGTATTTCCCACTTGAAATTCAAAGACAAGTTGTATTAGCTCCTTTTGAAAAATTAGGCGGCGTTCAAAAACATGACATCATTATTCGCGTGAACGGCGGCGGAGTTGAAGGACAAGCTATTGCGATTCGTCTCGGTCTTGCACGTGCATTAGTTGAAAATCAAGAAGATCTTCGCCCTGATTTTAAATCTGCAGGATTCTTGACACGTGATTCACGTAAGAAAGAACGTAAAAAATACGGACGAGCAGGAGCTCGTAAGCGCTTCCAGTTCTCTAAACGTTAATTCCGTCTGGACGCTTGTACTCCCTCTTTTCAAGGCCACTGGTTTTTCAGTGGCTTTTTCTTTCCCTCTTGTTTGCATTTAAAATAAAGTCTTCACGCAGATTAGTTAATTCGTTATAATAAAAGATAAGGATTATAATAATTTTTTCTACTCTTTTAGTTGGGGAGTTTAAAATATGTCAATTCCAGAGCCTTCAAATCGTTTATCATTACCATCTTCTTTATCTAGTTCAACAATTGAACAGCAGAAAACGGAAGAACAAAAACCGGGATTTATTCAAGGTCGGGAAAAAGTTACTCTTGTGACTCAATCAGGTTCTACCAAAATTAAAGATCTTTCCAGAACTATCCAAGATTTAGCAAAAAATGTTTTCCGAGCCCAAAGTCAATTAAGTGCTCACTCTGCTTTGATTGTCAGTGGTGAAGAAATAAAAGATAAGGGAAATTTGGAAGAGGCGGTTCGCCATTCCAAAGAAAATATTAAAGACATTGAATTGCAGCTTGCCCACGCAGAATCTGGGCCTGCACGTGCAAAATTAGAAAAGGATTTGCATGTCTTAAAAGCTCGTGTAGAAACCTTAACTAAGCAGTACGATACCCTGGTTAGTGAAAAGGATGCCAGAGGGGCAGAAGGGGCGATGCGAAAGGAAATCAATGATCTTTTACTTGAGGGATCCAAAGATCCTCTCAAGGCGGCACAAAATTTCGAAAAAGCCCATGCTAAGTTAGCGGTAAGTGATCCTCATGGAACACAGTTTCCTGAGCTGCAGCAAAAAATGCAAGTCTATGCGGGTAAGTATTTAAAATTATCATCCGAAGAAAGAAGCATGGAGAAAAAACTGGAAAACAGAAATTTTTCCAGTAAAGATAAGGTCTCTCCTGAGAAAGTCTCTCCCAGAGAAGCGAAGGTCATAGAATCTCTAATTCGCAAGCATGTCGCAGTATTGTCACTAGAAACTGATCCGCAAAAAAAAGAAAATCAATTTGAAAAAGTGAAAAATTTAGCTAGAGGTTTTGGCACTAGTCAAGCTTTTTTGAAGAATTTTCTCAATGATGATCAAAAAATTGCAGGACTTGATGCTAGAACAAGAGCTTCGTTAGAAAGTGCAATGCCGCAAACTCCGATTTCGAGTATGCGACTACTTTTGCGAGAAATTAGTACAGAAAAAGCAAATTATTTTAAAACTGAACTTCAAAATAAAGCTCCTGTAGGTGAAGGATCTCCATCTACGAGAGTGGAAGTTCCTGAAGCTAAAATCTCTTCAAGTGAAAAAAAAGAAGCTCAATTTAAAATTGGGTTAATGACCTATTTATTCAATCGACCAGTAGGTAAAGTTGCAAATAAACTGAACGACTTAGCCGTCAATAATTTAAAAATTGAAAAAGTCATTGAATTCGAAATTAAACATGTTGCATCTAAATCGGTTGAAGAATTGACAAAAGCAGATAATCAACAAATCAAGACTCTTAGTACCCTTATTCAGCAGGAAAAAGACGCCTTAGCTACATTAAAATCAGAACTCGTCGCTAAAGGTCCTAGTCGGTTAGCTTCGGATGTTGAAAGGGCCATTTTAAAGCAAGAAAGTGTGGTTGCCCGCTTAGAGACAAAGCTGGATATTTTGAAATCTCAATCTGGTGATGACTATAAAAAAGGTGTAAATCTTAAGAAAAGCATTGAGCAATTTATACAAGAAGCTCTGTCAGGTCCAGAACACACAGCAGAATCTTTATTTGCTGCATTTGAGGCTCAAAAACAATTGGCATCTCTGGCCGAAAAATCTCAAGGTCCTTTACAACCTGAACTCAGGCAAATGAATGAAACCGCAATAGCTAGACTCACATCTCCCGAAGTGAAAGAGGCATCGAAATTAACAAGTGATGAGGCAAAACTAAAGGCGCAATTATTAAAAGCAGAATCCAGCAAGGATCTTCAAACACTGAAGGCATCGCCGGCAGAAGTAAGAAATATGCTGGCCAAAGAAATGTTAGAATCGATGGTTTCTGAAAAATCTTCCGAAGAGAAGGAAAACACCGTTAGTCAACTAAAAGCCCAGATGCAGGCATGGAATACATCCATTCTATTATCAGCGAATGCAGGTTTTAAAGAAGTTTTTACGACTTATGATAGGTTTGTGGGGGCTGAGGCAGAAAGAGCTCGTTTAGATTTTTATACGCAAAGAGCTGATGTATTAAATGAAATCGCCGTAAAGGGATTTCCTCGAGATCTAAAAGCTAAAATGGATCAACTACATGAAACTGGAGCTTCCCAGGGAGCGCATATTTCAAAAGAATTGGAAAAGGTGGAAGTTAAGTTTAGTGCATATATAAACACTAGAACAAGAAAAACAAGTTCGGAAAAAGGAATTAGTGAACGGCTGCAAAAAGATCGGCCATCTCTTAAAGCTTCAGATGAGAAAGCAGCGCTGACTTTGGTCACTAAAAATGCTGAACTAGCCTTATCCAAAGCTGGAGCACCCGAGGCTAAAAAATTAGCTGAAGAATTAAATAGGCTAAAAGAAGCAGCGGTGGGAAGAAGCATTCAGCAGCGTTTTAGAGATGTGCTCAAAATGAACCGTTCCTCAGAAACGCAAGATCCCAAAGCAATATGGAATACCGTGGCAACAGACCCGGAACTAGCAAAAAACCTGGACGTTCTTCGTCAACAATCAGCACAACGCATGCAAAATATTTTGCAAGATATTGGAACTCTTTTAGAAACTGAACCAGGGAAAACGCAAGAGCAATTCGATAAGTTAACAGAAGAAGTTCAGACATATACAGCATTTATGCTTGAAGGTGGTCAAGAAGATCATGCTGTGCAAGCATTGAGTGTAGGAATAGAGGCAGAGATCTCGAAAAAAATGGATCGTTTGCTGGCCCATTCAGACACTGAGTTTGAACCAAATTTGGCCACATTGCAAATGGCGAGCGGGATTGTCTCCAGAGGCCTTACAGCTTTGCCTGCTTCATTTCAAGCGAAGGCACGTGCACAGATTGGCTCATCAGAAGCTTTTAAATCGAAAGTTGAAGAAATTTTGCCACGATTTTCTGCTTTATTCAAAAGTAACGCAAATGAAACCGCGCTTATTTCCTCTAGCTTGCATCAGGTGAGAACATTAGCAAGTCTTGCTCAAGTTGAAAGTTCTAAATTAACGTTTTTAGATGAAGCAACCATTCAGAATAACTTTGTATCAGCTCACAAAGAGTTGGTAAGTTCTACAAGGCGTGAATTAGAAGAAGGTCAAAAAGGTTATGATAAGCTTCTAGTGCAAAAAGAAGCATTAAAAAAAATCTTAACACCAGAAGAAGGCGCACATTTGGAAAATTTTCTAGAAAAGTTTGACCAATATTTAAATCAATTGAAGCCAATTGCCGATCAATTTAATGAAATCGAGAAAAAAGGTGCTTCAGAAGCCTCAAGTGCGCAGGCTGCAGGAGTTTTGGAGTCTGCCGCCTTTAAGCAATTAGCTGTTGCGATTAAGGATACGCTGGGAGTCCAGCAAGGAATGGGACAAATTAATACAAAAGCAGCTCAAGTCATTGCGGAAGGAAGGCCTGAAGCAAAAGTCTTTCGAGATGCAGATTTGGGAGTTCAGTTTGTACTGATCAAACACCCCGTCGATAGATTTTTAAAATGGCCAGGTCTTTTAGATAATATGGTAAAAATCATCGAGAAAAAGAAACCAGAAGAAGGTAGCCAGTTAGCTGGGGTTCAAAATCGATTTGCTCAGTTGAAACTTCAAGTCGAAGCGCAAGCCCAAGAAATCAACAAGGGCTAATCGACAATTAAATCAACGATAACGGGCAGATGATCTGAGGGGAATTGTTGGTCAACTTTTGCAGGTTCAATGGCATGCAAGAGAACCGTAATTCCCCCTCCTACGTAGACATGATCTAAAAACACGCCGGGAGTTCCTGTACTTAGAAAACGATTATCAAATCCCCCTTTTTTTGTTTCCCCGTCATCATTTGTATAAGTCGATAAAGGTCCTAAAAAACCGAGAAGGGATGTATTCTGCGCATTTAATAGCCCAGCAGATGTAAGAAGACGATGTAGGTAATCTCCATCGTAAGCAGGGAACTTTTTGATATCTTGTCGATGGGGGAACGTATTCAAATCAGCTGTGATAATAACAGGTAATCTTTTTGCCATTTTGCTTATGTGAGAGGCCATGAATCGAACAGAGTAATCCCTGGAATCAATCGAGCCAAATGCGACATGGGCGTTCGCAATGGCAAATCGTTTGCCTGTCACAAAGTCTTCTAGTTCTAAAATGGTCAACGTTCGGGCAAAGGAATAGGGATCTTTTCCTGGTGTATGAGGAGTAGAGGACATAAACAAAACAGATTCATTGTCGACATTAAAGCGGGATTTTCGATAGAAAATACCGTTGACCTCTCCTTTCATTTTTCCATCTAACGTTCCCTTTCCATAGAAGGCGTATTCATCTCCCAAAAAGCTTAAAAGATCTTCCACTTGGTCTTGTTGCAATTCTTGGGAGCCTATTAAATCAGGATTTATCGCCTGAATCAATTCCACAACTCTTGAGCACCTATTTGGCCAGCGGTGGACCTCATCTAGACGGTTGTCCATATAATTAAACAGCATATTGTAAGAAACAACCCGTATTTTTTCTTCCTTGCGTCCTAATCCCTCTTGTATTTCTATCCACTGGTTCTGTGAGTACTTCCATTGAGAAAGCGATTCTCCTTGTTCAATCTGTTCCATTAAAGGAATAATTGAATTTGAAATTTCGCCTAAACATAATCGAGAAAGACAGCTGAAGAAGAAAAGGGCTCGTAAGAAAAGCTTCATTGGGTAATCCTAAGCTATAATTTTCCCTATTCTTTCAATTCATCTGCATAAATTCAAGTCTTAATTTTTAGTAATTCGTATAGGTTATTTTGATGCTAGTTAATATTCTAAAATCGTGGCAGTTTGTTTAGTATTGATGTTTTTTATGTATGTTGTTATTTTTTTTCGAGCAAATCAGTCAAAGTATGAAAAAAATGACATTCTTTCAAATCCTTCATGCTTTTAAATCATCATTATTTAAATACCTAGAACGTTTATGATTCCAATTGTACAGACTCTCTTCAATTCAGTAAGTCAAACCTCTCAAGTTCAGGCAATTGGGAGTCGTTATGTAGAACCAGTTTTAGAAGAACAAGTTTGTGAATCGATCTTTTTTGAAGATTTTTATCCGAAAGAAGATGGCTGTGATCAAACAATTGCTATTTTAAAAGAGTTGAATCACATCGATCGCCACGGATGGGTAACCATCCCGTTCAGAAGAGGGTTTAATTTTGGCCTCTTAGCACTAGAACAAAAACAATTAGATGCGCTTTATCAGCAGTTATATCGAAAAAATCAGCTTTGCGGATTGCCTTCTAAGGATTTTAGCATGCAAGAGCTATTCAAGTCCCTGCTTAAGCATATGCAAGGGGCTATTATTTGTTATGCAGGCAGCGGAGTCAGGAAAAAGGTTTTAGACGAGTCCTATTTTACAAAAATTCTAGAGGAATTAACAAATCATCGAAAAACACAATTAGACCTTGATTTGTGTGCTGAGTTAGGCCAAAAAGATTGTGATGACGACTATCAGGTTCTTTTGGCCCGTTCTGAAAATTTACCTGAAGGGACAAATGCTGTTTTGCAATTTTTAGAAGATCAGGTGGATGAAAAATATAGACATTTGGTTCGAAAAGCCTGTTTAAACAACTTTTGCATTAAAGCCCCTTTCTTCTCATTGGTTTCTTGGACAAATCGGCGAGCAACATCCAATCCGGCTGTTGACGAGAATGTTGACTGTGATGTTGTTTTTGTATCACAACCTAACGATTGCTTTTTAGACGCGAAATTTAGCATCCGTCTGAATTCCATTGTAGAAGATAAAGTTAATGGCACTCCCCTAATTCCGAATGGAGGTCATTATATTCATGATGGAGAATTCCATGCAGCAGGAGGCTTACAAGGGATTATCTGTTTTCTGACAAGGGTTTTGAAAGCACAAAATTTAGACAATATGAATAATCATATTTTTTCTAAGCTCGTTGCTTTGATTTCTATGGGCCGAAGAGACTATGGACAGGGATTTCAATTTATTCAACAAAGCGAAAAAAGCAAAAAGAGTTTGCCATGGCAAATTACCGATCGATTCATTATCGGGGCCACTGATAATTTAACGATAGAAAATGCTTTGCAGATCTCGACTTATTTAAAAAAACATTATCCGCATGATCAAGTGATGGCTCTTGCCATGACTTACAACGCTTGTTTATGTATTAGTCAGCATGTCTCGCCCATACTTGTGGATGAGATTTATAAGAAATTATTGCCGATTCCCAATGCACTGGATGATCATTTTTCAATTTTTGCATTAATAGATCAAGGTGTACGGTTAGGGATTTCGTTTGTCGATGTGACGCAAATCCATCAGTGCTTTGCATTGTTAGCCCTTGGAGTAAAAAGAGGGCAATTTAATGCATCCAGTGTCCAAATTTTCTTAAGCAAACATGAAGGTTTTCCTGTTGTAAAAATTCAAGAGGAAAACAAGTCTGTTTTCATTCGTTTTGATCCATTAAAAGGTTACCAAACATGTTTAGCTCTATTGAAAGATAAAAAAATAAGTCGCTACTTAATACATGTTTTGAATGCGTATTTTCCGCAAAACAGCTTTTTGGCTTCAGAAGGCTCTCAGCTTTCGGGATATCGGGAGCATATGAAAATATTATTGAAGCCTTTGCAAGAGGCAATCCTGGAACATGAATTTGCTGAAAATTCTTTTTTAAGTCATTTAAACTATTACTTGTTATCTGCTTGCCAAACGTGTATTCCCTCTTTCATGGGGTTAGAAAACGTGATCAAGCAATTTCCTTTTATTCATGAAAGAAGCAATCAAAAAAGGAAAAGAATTTTAGAATGTCAGCTTGAAAATATTTTGTTTTTTTCGAAAATTGAGCCTTGGTTCAACTTCGTAGCGAATATATTTGAGATATTTCATCGATCAACATCTTCTGTGCAGGCTTGGATGGAGGCATTGGCTTCCATCAACGACCCTCGACTACAGCAATTATCTTTTGGGATTTTAAAATATTCTCTTCAGACAAAAAGAAAGACCTATTTAATCCGTGTCTTAGCCGAACATTTGTTGTCGACTAATGTAGAGTTAGCATTTGAAGTCTTTAAACTCTGCGATCTCCAGGAGGTTGCATACAAAAGAATCCACTTAGATTTATTTTTAAATTTTTCATCCCACATCAAAGACCATCCTGCAGACTTCATTTTTGCATTTATGAAACAAGTCCAGCCTCTTTTTGAAAATCACGACCTTAATGATGAATTACTAACTGCTAAGGAACATTTTGAGACGATTGTTAGTCCACTTTTAAAAAAGATTTTTCATTCAGGTTACAAATCTTATGTACATACTCTATTAACACTTTTCACGAAAAAAAACTCTAAAAGCGAGATGTGGCGTGACATTTTAAATGAGTTAATTAGTCATTCGGAAGTTGAAGAAAGTTTATCTTTATGGAGAGAGGGAAAAACATTTAAAGTATGGAGACAAAAGGATGCCTTAGCTTTTGCAGAATATGTGTTTAAACATATTGAAGCAAAAAATCATTTCATCAAAGCAGAAGTTTTGACGGATCTTTGCAAATTCTCACCTTCAGGATCTAGTTATGGGCAAATTAGGCAGCTTGTTTTATCTATCCTCACGAATGAAAAGGGGAAAATTACGGCCAGAAAGGTGCCACAGAATTATTCCCCCTATTTATCTAAAGAAGAGCTACTTTCTGTTGAGTTAAATGTGATTAAGGATGATATCTCAGGCTCTCATTTTTTCTCTGCCGCTGAAAGTCTTTTGGGCATATCATTCTTTTCGGAAAATGATGGATCTCAAAAAACCAAAAAAATAATCTACTTTTTCTTTTCAAAGTTGATGGAATCCAAAGGGGATCTTAAAGATTCTAAGTTATTCGACACCATTCTCAAACTTTTATCTAGTCAGTCATTTGCTCACTTGATCACGAGAGAACATAAAATAGACTGGATTTTTGGCATTATTCAAAAAATGGGAAATGTCAATAAACTTCCCCAGTTTTCTTCATTTCTTCATGAGATGCTTAAAGAGATCTGGAGCCAAGATTCCTTCCTTTTGTACTCCTCATGCATTGATTATTGTTTAAAGCATCTTTTACATAATAAGCAGATATCAAAGCCTTTAAAAAAAGTGGTGCAAGATTTTCATGTTCATTTGCTTTTTTATAGCTTGTCATTGCCAAAAAAACAGGTGTTTTTTGATGTGGTACAGCTTGTGGTAAATCAGGAGTGCTTTAAAACTCTAAAAAGTGAAAGTCGTACGCGTTTAGAAGAGCACACGTTACGATCTTTAAAAAAGCCCAATCTGAGTAAAGAAGAAGTTTTGGGCTTTCATCATCTCTATAAAGGTGTAATGGTCCAAGGAAACAGTGTGGAAGTGAATTTTGAGATTGTGGAAGCTTTGATCACGCATTTATTGCATTTCTCTCAGGTAACATTTGTGAACCATTGGAGCGCCCAATTATTGCAACATTCGCAAACGCCTTCTCAAATTACGGTTTTACTTAAAGTGGGTTATCATTTAATACCTTCCAACGAGAGGGATTTTCAGAAAATATTTGATGCGTTTTATAGTAAACAATGCGTAGATAAAGATGGAGAATTTGCCTGGAAACAACTTGTCGAAGAATGTCTAACAAAATCTCATCCTCAATTTGTTTTTCATCTAATCGAGCGAAATGAAGAGATGTTAAAAGAATTAGATTTCTGTATAGAAAAGCTGTTAAAGCATTTTTTAGAAAATACCAAACCCCAGCCTCATCAGCTAGAAACTTATATAAAGATTACTGAGCACGCTAATTGCGCAAATTTCGTAACCTGGTTGGATTTATGTCATAAAATAGAACGTTTTGGGTCAGAGAAGATAAAAGATCAATTTTTGCATGCTTTTAAGGAAAGAGTACTTTACTCCGATGTTTTGAAGGCTTTTCCCCAAGACAAATTCGCCTGTTTGATGCGTTGCTTGTCTCTTTTAGAAAGAGAAAAAGGGTTTTCAGCGGAGCAATGGCTGCAAGATAAGCGTATTGCAGCTTTTTTTGATGAGCCACTTTTAAAAGATAAAAAAGCAGAATTTTATTCTCACTTGCTAAAGCTTATCCAAAAAAAGAACCCTCTCGCTTATGTGATAACATTGCATAAACACATGGCTATTTTGATGGGAAATAGCCACCCAGAAGCTTTATCAATCGACTCAGTTAAACTTTTAATACATAACACTCAAGAATGCATGATTATCAAAGGATGCCATGCCTTGCAAAAGAGATTTATGGAATCTCCTGGGCCAGAGGAAGAGGCTCTTTTTATTGATTTATTAGCGCGAACGGTGAGTGAGTTAGTAAAAAGTCATCAAATCATTGAAGAGGTGGCTGTTCTTATTCGTCTCTATACGCAAAAATATGCAATAGAATTTATTTTTGAGGCCATGGAGCTTTGTTCTTCACATCCGAATAAAAAAATTAAAGCGATGTTTTCCGACTTGCAAACACACTTTTTTTCTGTTCAAGAGAGTGAATCTTATCACGTTTTGGAAGACTGGGTTCAAACACCCCCTTCTCTTCAATTTTTGTCTGCGTTTTTTGAATCTTCTGTTGTGGAAAAATTCTTAGCGCCAAATCAAATCAATCAATTATTTGGAAAAGCGATCGTGAAACTGATGGAGAAAAATCCCTGCAAAGAGTCTTTAAGGCTTTTTTATGATCATTTTTCAAGATTTGAATCTCTCCCAAAGCTTAAGGTTAGCGCACTAAAAGAGTTTTTTAGCATGCTCTTTGATGTAGATTCTTTCATTAATCAAGAAGATCAATTTTGGCGCTATCTAGATACATTTGCTCTTTTATGGATTAGGCAATCGACGAAGCCTGAAAACTATTTCTACAAATGGGAACGGTTATCAAGTGAAGACCAAAAAACGAGAGTTTTTCATTTAATTGCTTCATCAGATATTCAAAAATTGGAAAAAAATCTTCAAGCTCCTATCCCGTGCGCCAATGATCCCAGCATACTTGATCGCATTTTTGACTTTGCGAATATTATGTTCGAGCTTTCAACACTTCAAAAGAAGAATTTAGAGAAAAATTATTCTCATGCATGGGGAATTGCAAAATATTTTCTAGGAACGCTTGTTTATCTAGATTCAAAGGAAGTTTCTCCAAAGAACAAGGTGAGATATGCACAGATCATTGAGACATTAGCTGATCAGCTGATCTACATGAATGAATTTTTGTGTAAGAAGATGCAATTAGGGGAAATTTTTTTTCAGTTAGAACTCCCTAAAACGGCCGAAAAGGTTTTTCAGAAACTCTATTTCTATTGTTACCAAGATTGGCCTCAAGGATTTTTGATCTCCGACAAAGGAAAAATGGAAATCATCAATGATCTTTTTCCTATCCTTGCAAAGCATCCCATCGATTCAAGTCGGCAAAAAGCCGTACAACTTTTTGGTTCTGTTGGGTATTTTTGTATGCAAAATTTTCCTCGGACTTACTTCTCCGATTTTAAGTATTTATTAGAAAAAATTCAGGACAAGGATTTATCGGTTACGCTTGTTGATCAATTTCTTGAAAAATTAGCGAAAAGTCCCTTCAGTGCAAAATTTTCCTTATCTACTAAAGCAAGCCTTATAGAGAGCTCAATTCTTTTTGTAGCGGACCAAGCAGAAATCCGGACAAAGAGTATCGAATTGTTTGGGAAATTTGCGGATTTACTAGCGAAGATGGATCGTCAGAAGTATAACGCATGCTTCGAAAAAATCGCTCAATTGTATGGGAATCTAAAAGAGTTTGAAGGGCTAAAAGAATTGCAGCCAAAAACATTTAACTTTTTGCATTTATGCTGTTTTAGAGAGTGGCCAAGTTCTGTCATTTTGAAAATTAACGAACATGAACAAACCAAAATATTCGAAGATACCATCCAATTGCTGATCAATGGTTTAGATGCGAATAGAGCAACCGAGTTATTTATTAAACATGGTCATTTACTGCTGAATAAAAATGCGCAAGTCTATGCTAACACTCTAGAATCTATTCTCAATTTCTTAAAAGGAAAAGAAGAAATCCATTTAATTTCCGCTGAATTTGAAAAGATTGCAAAGTATGCAAAAGATGACTCTTTAAGGATTTTTGAGACAATTTTTCATATCCTTGAAATGGATGTTGCCACATTTTTGGAATCAGGAGCTCTGCTCTTAACGGGAGCTTTTCATGCACGTATTTTTCAAGGAAACATCGACTCATTTTATGAGAAAATACATGTCTTTGGAAAACACATGTTATCTTCCATGGCTGCTGGAAATCTAGATGCCTATCAGGACGTGTTTTTCCCATTACTGTTTCTTGATTTTGGAAAAACACGTGAAACAAAGCTTTCTTCCGAAGAAAAAATATTAAGATTATCAAAAATTAATCATTGGCAGAATGAGTTCGGAAAAATGCTTGCACTGAGAAAAGAAACGGTTCTGAAAAGAAAATTCAAGATGATGGTTAATAAAATCCAGGGAATAAAAGAGGAAAAGGACCCCGTTCGTTTTGAAAAGGCCACACAGTGGATTGAAAATCAATTATTGAAAAACCTTATCCGTCTTTCAGCTAATTCGATCGATCACTTCACTATCACGTGCGATTCTCTACAGTATGTGCAAAATGTGATTTTGCGACGTCCCCCTGAAGAGCGCGATAGTCATGGATATGAATTGTTATTAGAGTGTTACCAGCCACTATGGGAATGGTTAGAAAATCACGGAATGACGATTATGGGTAGCTTGTCCAAAGTCCCGATTTTTCGATTCATTATTTCAGCTCTTATAGGTAAAGAAAACTGCACAATAGCGCTAAAGGAAACGGCTAAAGGAAGAGACTGCTTTGCGAAACTTTGTATAGAGCTTTCTCATGCAATGCTTAAGGCAAGCTTAAAAATTGCACCAACAGACTCGGAGAATAACCGATTTTTTTGTATTGAAATGATTGCATTTATCAATAAAACAATAGACTTACAGGTATTTGACAATCATCTGGAAAAATTTTATTTTATCGTTGATTTGTTTCAGAGATTTTTATCACACCTTTCACCATATTCAGAAAACGAAAAAAACATGCTAACGCAGGTAGCTGAAAAAGCTGCGTTTCAACCGATTGATGAAGCTTTTATGCTGCAACAGATCTTCTTATTTATTCTAAAAACCTGGACCTGCAGAAAAACACATGAAGAGAGGAAACAAAGTCGTCTTTTAATTTGCAATTGGTTGCTGATATTGATCAGCAAAAAAAGATTGCCTGAAGGATTGAAGCTTCTTCGCCAACATCCCATTGTTGAGGTGACCTTTGATAAGTTAGAAATCAAGGAAATCAAGGAAATAGGTTAATTTTTTTATTTTTAGAATTTGTTTTAATATATTTTTGTGCTTAGCTACGCATAAATCAGCATAAAAAATATGAGGAATATGTCTAAAAATTACGACGCAGTTGTGATTGGAACAGGACCCAATGGTTTTGCAGCGGCCATTACACTGGCCCAAGCCGGTCTTTCCGTAGGGATGTTTGAAGCGAAAGATACGATAGGTGGAGGAATGCGCTCAGCCGAGCTTACTCTGCCTGGATATGTTCATGATGTCTGTTCGGCCATCCATCCTTTAGGAGTGGGGTCGCCCTTCTTCCGTTCATTGCCTCTTGAAAAGCACGGATTAAAATGGATTTTTCCTTCGGCTGCTTTGGCGCATCCTTTCGATGATGGATCGGTCGCAATTCTTGAAAGCTCCATCGAGAAAACAAGTGAAATATTAGGTCTCGATGCAACAGCTTATCGACGCATTTTAGAGCCTTGTGTACAAAAGTGGGATAATCTTGTTGATGATTTATTGGGACCTTTAAGGTTTCCGAAGCACCCTATTCAAATGGCTTGGTTTGCAGGATTATGCTTACAACCTGCCTACAGCTTAGCATGTCAATTTTTTCGTGAGGAACGGGCTCGCGGTCTTTTTGGAGGGCTTGCAGCTCACTCGATGATGCCTTTAGAGCGCTCCTTAACATCTGCTTTTGGTCTTATTCTAGGGACACTCGGTCATAAGGCAGGCTGGCCACTACCTGAAGGGGGATCACAAAATATTGCCAATGCTTTGGCATCTTTCTTTCGCTCTCTTGGAGGAGAAATTCACACAAACACAAATATTGAGTGCATTGATGATCTTCCGTCATCTCAGGTAATCCTCTGCGACGTGTCACCAAAACAATTATTAAAAATAGCAGATCATCAGCTTTCTGATCATTATAAGGGTAAGCTAGCCAGCTACCGTTATGGACCAGGCGTTTTCAAAGTGGATTGGGCGTTGAGTCAATCAATTCCCTGGAAGGCGAAAGAGTGTTTACGTGCAGGTACAGTACATATTGGGGGAACTCTTGATGAAATCGCCAAATCGGAAAGAGAAGTTTGGGAGAATGTTCACCCTCAAAAACCTTACATCATTCTTGCTCAGCAGAGTTTATTTGATTCTACTCGAGCTCCTAAGGGGAAGCAGACAGCTTGGGCCTACTGTCATGTTCCCAATGGCTCTAACGTGGATATGACAGAGGTTATTGAGGCGCAGATTGAACGTTTTGCTCCAGGATTTAAGGATTGTATTCTGGCTAAAGCGACCAAATCGGCTGTAGAATTTGAGCAATACAATGCCAATTATATGGGAGGGGATATCAACGGTGGCGTACAGGACCTCACACAGCTATTCACGCGTCCGGTTGCGAGAATAGTGCCCTATTCAACGCCGCGTAAAGGACTATACATTTGTTCTGCTTCAACTCCTCCAGGAGGGGGCGTTCATGGTATGTGTGGCTATCATGCCGCTAAAGCAGCTCTTAAGCAGTGCTTTTAAATAGTTTTGAAATCAAAGCTCACATGCAAAAAGGACATGGCGATCTCGATACACCTGAAATCATTAAAGAAAAATAACTCTAAACATATTTATGATCGATAATGTCTAAATCATTGATTTGAATTGTTTTCTTGAATTAAAATTTTTTTGTTTGCTGATTTCTATGACAACTTTCTAAAAGTAAAAGATTTAACGCAATACCTTAGTTGTAAATAATGAATGTTTTTAAATGATTAAATTTGTGATTCATTTCATTCTATTGTGCAGTGTTTGCAGACTTAATGCAATGAATACACACGAGAAAATACAATCTATCCCTTTTGAAGATAGAGTTGCTTTGGAGGAACTGTTTTCGTCTTTTATATTTGAAGATACTTTTGGTTATACATTGTTTGGGAATAAACCCATTTCGTTGGGCGGTAATTTTAGAGTAACACCTTGGGCAAATGTGCTCGCAGGTTGCAGATGCGGAGGGGCTTTTTGGAAAAAATGGGAAATATGGGAAAAGTATCAGGACCAGTTTTTGAGTTCAAAGTACCTTTTAATAAGTGAGCCTCATTTTTTAGGAAAGTCTGATTTGGATGAATTGATCTTACTTATAAACAAAAGAGCTTTTCTAAAGTCCCTCGAAAACCACTTAATAACTTTTGAAAATATACTAAAACAAAAAATCATTCCTGAAGAATTTTTGGGAGAAATTGAAAATGGCACACTATCATTTTTTGACAGTATACAGAAGAATGAGACGTTGTTAGGGATTCTTTTAGGGTATGGGAAACATAATGCGGAAATGTTTTATCAGCGAAAAAAAATATTCAAATTTGATTGCTTAACATTTTTTGGGGATCATTATTACTCTCCATTAGTGGTAAATGACGTGTTTTTTGTCGCGGATCAAAATCATCCAGAAACAAAATATTTACGATCGAAGTACACTCAACTTAGAGGAAAGATCTCAGAAATTTATGCTAAAGGGGATCTTTTAACAATCACTCTAGGTCAATTTGTGGCAGACTAAATGAGGCCGCTCTTAGAATTGAGGAGACTGTTCATTTTTTTGTGTAAATGACTTTAATCATGCATTCAAACCTAATCTATAGCCGTAAGCAATCGAAAGGTGGGAGATGATTGTTTTCCATCCATGCATTGGCATCGTCCACTTTTTGGACATATCGCGTATTGCCAAGAAAAGCATTTTCATCAAGGATTCATCTGTCGGAAAGACAGCCTTATTCTTTTCTTAGCTACCTATGAACGGATTCTACTGCATTTGTAGTATATATTAAATGACGAATTTGCCCTGGAAAAGCAAAAAACGTTTTAACGTTATCCCAGTGAACTAGCCAAGGCCTTACCGCTAATGCATATTTAGACTCCCATTTCTTCTGAAGTTTCTCCAAATTTTGATAGGCTATTTCTTTCGTTGATGCCTTATAAATCTCTTTCAAATCCGTCATGAACTCCTTGCTATAATTATGAGCAACATATTTGATCGAATTTCGAATCATATGGATTATGCGAAGTTGAATTTTAACTTTCGGAAAGACCATTTTTATTGCATCTGGAAGTGTTTTTAATCCATCAATACAGACTATGAAAATATCCTTCACGCCTCTATTTTGTAGTTCTGTACATACTTTGAGCCAAAATTTAGCCCCTTCCGCATCACCAATCCAAATACCAAGCACATCTTTTTTGCCTTCTAAATCAATTCCCAAGTATGTATAAGAGGCTTTTGAAACGACTTTTCCATTTTCTTTAACTTTATAATGAATTGCATCGAAGAAAATTATTGGATACATATTTTGAAAAGGCCTGGCTTGCCACTCAGTTACTGACTCCATTACTTTTTTAGTAATATTTGAAATGAGAGCGGGTGATAAATCCGCTCCATAAAGCTCTTGAACATGTGATTGAATATCCCTAACTGTCATCCCAGAGATATGATCAAAAGTTGTGTATGAGATGAAAAAAAGAGAGCGCATCCTTAAAATGTTTTTACGACAAAAACTAAATGGGAGTGCGCTCATGGAAGATTTTCGCTTTTCTTCAGAAAAAATGCCATCAACAAATGAACAAAATGATCCTCTCGAAGAAATTCTTCGCAAAGGAGCTCAAAAATTGTTACAGCAAGCTATTGAATTTGAAGTACAAGAATATCTGGAACTTTACAAACAATCGAAAGAATTTACCCATCAATCTCCTGCAGTAAGAAATGGTTACTTACCAGAAAAAAACATTCAAACCGGTCTTGGCCCAATTGCAATTCGTCAGCCTAGAATAAAACATAGAGACGATGGCAAGTTCACAAGTGCGATTTTGCCACCTTATTTGAGAAGGACACAAAGTATAGATGCGGTTATTCCTGCTTTGTATCTTAAAGGAATATCTACCCTAGATTTCCCGAAAGCTCTGAAGGCAATTTTGGGAGAAAATGCTAAAGGACTATCACCCACAAATATCGTTAGATTGAAAGATTCATGGACAACAGAATATCAAAATTGGCTCAAAAGTGATTTATCCGCAAAAAAGTATGTTTATATATGGGCGGATGGGATTTATTTTAACATTCGTTTAGAAGAAGATCGACCCTGCGTTCTGGTTCTGATAGGTGCTTTAGAGGATGGAAATAAAGAACTTATCATGATTCATGATGGGTACCGAGAAAGCAAGCTGTCTTGGAAAGAAGTTTTGCAAAATTTAAAACATCGAGGTCTCAAAGAAGGACCAAAGCTTGCTATTGGAGATGGAGCACTTGGCTTTTGGGCGGCTTTAAATGAAGAGTTTCCAGCAACAAAGCAGCAAAGGTGTTGGGTGCATAAAACGGCTAATATTTTAGATAAAATACCAAAAAGTGTTCAAAAGTATGCCAAAGAGATCATTCACGAAATTTATATGGCTCCAAGAAAAACGGATGGACTAAAAGCTTTTGAGAAGTTTCTTGGGACATATGAATCAAAATATCCAAAAGCCTGTGAATGTTTGAAAAAAGACAAAGATCAAT
>NZ_JBFWIR010000040.1:0-29861 GCF_050255895.1 Parachlamydia sp. | reverse complement strand
TAATCTTTCTTCAGCAGGGTTTGGTCAATATTTTTGGGATTTGTTAAAAGCGTGTCTTCTGGGACTTCGTAATTGGTGAAATCCCCGTTGTAAACTTTCTGAGCGGCAATTGCCGCGTCTTTCTTGTTGAGCTCAGATGTTTCAAAATCCACATTTTGCATAGAGGAGGGGGGCATCAGATCATCATCATTTTCTATGGGGGCATCAGGCATGGGAAGAGCCATGCGGGGGGCTTCTCCAAAGGTGTTTTTTAAGATGGGATCGAAGGCGTATTTCCGTGCAAAGGAGGGCCGATTTTTTAAATCATTTTCCTGAAAAGGAACGGTTTCTTCCTCTTCAGCTTGTAAAAAAGATGATTTTGAAGATTTAGAAACGGGTTCTTCCGCATATTCTCGAGGGGCAAATAGGGCATCCCACTTCTCTCTTGAGATTTCTTTTATAAGAGTAAAAAAGTTAGTCAGCGCTTGCAAGATTTGGTCTGGAGTGATTTTTGCCAAAGAAAGCAACGAGGCAACAAGGGTGCTAAAAAAGACTAAGCCGACTCCTGTTGTATTGAGCATGCGGACAAGATTAAAGGAGGGCATGTCGCGATAGAGATAATAGAAAGGGGCTCCCCCCAAGTGGTAGCGTTGTTTTTTGAACCAGGAATACGTGTAAAAAGAGTGGCCCAAAAATGTGCGGATCGTAGGAAATTGCTCTTCAATGAGAGAAAGGAGAATGGATAAAGAGCCAACCACAATGGCAACAGCTAAGGCTTTTTTCGCAAGGCGATTAATGGGATGATTAAAGAGAAGGCGCCAGCTGATCCATCCAAGAAAAATGAGGATTAAATAGCTGCTTAATCCAAATAAAGCATGGAAAATCCATCCAATGGTATGTCCGATCAGGCCTAGCCAGTTTTTAGACTCTTGTCCATACGCGAAGCTTAAAAGGCTCAAAGCTAATATGATGGATACACTAAAAAAGAAGATGCCTCGCATTTCGGTATTATAGGGAGTGACATCTTTCGTAGATGCCGATGTCATTTTTATTTGTTTTTTTTTAGCCATTTTTTCCCTTAATGATTTTTACAAGGACGATCATCGGTGCGTCAATTTGTAAACTAAAAGTTGAAATAAATAATTGCAAATATTCCTAAAGCAAAACAGTACCATGCAAAATAAATAAAGCGGTGATGCATGGCTATTTTTTGCAAAAAAAATAAAGAAGCATATCCCACACAAAGAGAGGTGAGGAGTCCTGCTGCATATGCAGACAGAGAAATGGAAGGTGCTGCCGAGGCTGTGGTCATTAATTTGAGCGTTTCAACGGCAATTCCTCCAAGAATGGCGGGAATCGCCATTAAAAAGGAAAATGTCAAAGCATCCCGTATATTCCATCCGAGCAATTGTGCTCCAGAAATGGTCGCGCCACTGCGGGAAATACCGGGAAAAATTGCGAGAGCTTGAAAACAACCAATTAAAAATGGTGTTTTCCAAGGATGTTTAGGAGGTGTTTCTTTTTGGTAACGTACACCTAGAAATAGGAGAAGAGAGGTGATGAGAAAAAAGAAGCCGAGTAAATGAGGTTTTTGATAAATCGATTCGATCGGTTTAAGAAAAATCACCAGGGGAAATAAAGGGAGCGTGGCAAGTGTGATTTGTAATAAGCGTGTTCGATTCGATGTGAAGGTTTCTTTGATCTCTTTAGAGAAAAAAAATAAAATGGCGCATAAGGTTCCCAAGTGGCAGACTAGATCGAATAAGATGTATTGATCCAAATTTTGAAGCCCCATTAAAGTTTGCATGAGCTTTAAATGGCCAGAGGAACTGACGGGCAGAAATTCGGTTAATCCTTGGATGATACCAAGAAAAATCGCTTCAAGTGTGGACATCGGTTTATTCCTTCATGCGAGAAAGTCGGAAAACTTGCAACGCTTTCCCCATTTGGACGTGGAAGGCGTAGATAGCCCTTCAGGGTGCCATGAAAGGGATTTTTCAACAAGGATAATTTAATGGGGGGAGAAAAAAGAGGGCGAACGACGGGATTCGAACCCGCGACTTCTGGAACCACAATCCAGCGCTCTAACCAACTGAGCTACGATCGCCGTAAAAATGAAAAGATTGGCTGAAAAGACGATTTTCGTCAATAGCTTTTCTTCTTTTTTTATGAAAAAGAAAAAAAAGCTGCTGAAAGGGGCTAAGAAGCTGGCGTGATCAACACGGCTTGTAAAGGTGGGTTCACTCCCCAAAGTTCAAGATGAAAACACACAAGTGTGTAGCTATCCCTTTGGCGTTGTAATCCCTTAACAAAAAAAATATCGTTGATAAGCTTAATAGCTTCTAGTTATCCCAAGCAGCAGCAAATAAATACATTACTTCATTATCGAATTTTTCGCATTAAAATAATTGTAAAGTGTTAATTTTTAAAACAAAAGCCAATTAAATCTTACTATATCATGAACATCCATTAGGGCGCGCATTGTGAAAATAAGTAGGCGCTGTAATCGAGCAATTGCTTCGATGCCGCTTCCATTTTTTGATTAAATTTTTTATAGGATCTATCTTTATAGGGTTTGCTAAAAAAATCTCCCGCATAGACTGCGCTTTGTAAGGCTGTATTTAATCCAATACAGTCAAAGAAAGTTGCAGATGCCGCAGCCTCTCCCACAAGAAGAATCCGACTTTCTTTGTTGGAGAAGGTTTGAGCTTTTTGCAAAAAGACACTCATATTATTTTCGTAAATAACATTAGGGTTTCTGGCTCGGATCATTTCTGCTTCCAAAGTCCAGCCTTGTGCCAGAAGCCTTTCTCGAAATTGTGCAAGTGTATAATTTGAAAAAAACTTAGGATCATAACATACACCCTGCAGGCTAATTGCACTTCCTCCAGGCAAAAGAATTCGACGAATATAATAATATTGCTGATCAATAATTTCTGACGTAATAGCCCCTCCCGAATTGTCGAATGGGAAGAAGGCCCAAGCTCCTACTGTTTGATAAGAGGGATCGCAGTCCATGCCTAATTGCTTGCGTAAGTGGCTTTGAGAACCATCGGCAGCGACGATAAAATCGTAAGGAATGAATATTTTTCCATTAAGTGTGTTTATCTCAGCAGTAAAATTACTTTCATCAACCGCGATGAATTTTCCCAATGTTCTTTCAATTCCTAGTTCTTTGACTCGATTTTTGAGAGCTCGGTTAAGATACTTAATTTGGACTAATCCGGTTGATTTGCCCTCAAATTGGACCATTGTCATTTCAGGAATTGTCACCTTCCACTTGTCTAGTAAAGATAAAGAAGCTTTTGTAAGAAAAACCCAATAAGCGTGGAGGCAGTCTTTTTCCTTTTCCACGACTCTCACATTCATCCCTTTTTGGTAGGCTTCAATGGCGGTACCAAGACCGGAGGGGCCTCCGCCAATGATCAGCACATCTGTGGAATGTGCGGCAATTGTATACATCAATAAAAAAATCACAAATAACATGTTCTTAAGCTGTGTCATCGGTTTCCTCTCATTTTTTTGTGATAAAATAGAGTCTAACAAAAAACTATAATCTTAAGAAAGAGGAGCTCGATGGACCGCTCACTTTTTGGAGGGTAGCAATCAATGTTAGATAAGCGTTTTCTGCGACTCATGTTTTACTTTGGAGGGGATTCAAGACATCCAGATGAGGAGTCTTCATAACTGTACGCAGATTATTTCCTAAGACTTAAAGGGGTCATGTGTGGTTATTGAAAAACATATCTTTTTTTTCAGAAATTTTTAATGTTAAATTCAATTAATTGAAAAATTTAAGAACTAGTCCGCTTTCTTATTGTTGGGTTTTTTGTAGTTTTAAGTTATTGTTATTTTATTTATAATCTTTATTATTATTTATCGTTGAACAATTAAAAAGGTGAATACCCATGCATAATTTTTCTGATTACGGTTCTTATTATCCTAAACCAAGTTATTTTCCACCTGCAATTAATTATTCCTATTCTTTGCTTGAACGAGTGAAATCCTTTCGCAGTGAGGAAGATAAGCGTGATTTTATAAAACAATTGAACGTTTATGAGGGCATTTATCTTTATGGAGGAAAAGAATATCTACTAGAGCAAGATCACGAAGGAAAAACCTTTATTGAGAATCCCCATCTGTCAATTGACGATCGTGTTAAATATTTAGAAATTTTATATAAAATTTATAAAACACATGAATTGAAAGATGTTGTTCTCTTGCGTGAAGTTCTTATAAAGGTTCTTAATTCTTATTTTCTTGATTCTTATCTTTATAATTCTTACGAAAAATGTCTGCCTTGTCGAGAAATGTTCCATGATCAAAGGCTTATACAAAATTATCAGATTGCGGAGTGTCCAATTAAACATCCCATTCCGGTTAATCCTGTAACACCTCTAGAATCTTTCACACGTATTCCAAATACTATAAGAGATGTGATTCATATGAGTGTTGATATTCGCCCATTTATGCAAGAAATGAGCCTCACTTATTACGAGCAAGGAAGATTTGAAGCCGATATTGCTTCTTTGCAAAAAGATGTGCGAGCAAGGTTGATAGATATGCATTTATTTTCTGAATTTGATTCCCATGAAAGACGTTATGTAAGAGAGGGTAACAATTTTGCGCTTGAAAATCTTTACAAGATTAAAGTAGATTTTTCTCTCTCGATTATGCATGAGGTTCGCTTAGCTGTTCTTCGAAAAATCATGAAATTTGATCAAAAAGGGAGAATCGATCGAATTGCTTTGCCTATGTTTGATAAACATTTTGAAGAAATAAATAAGAAAAAGCGGGAATTTGAAGTCCCTACTGCAAAAGTGGAGGACGACGTTATTGCAATCTGTCAGAGGAAAGGGGAATTTGAACGCTACATGGACGATGAGAAAGAAAGAATCAAAACTGGGATTAGAGAGCAAATCGGAGAACTGTACACGAAGATTATGCAAAACAAAGGATCTAGAATGTTTCAGTGCATTCTTCAGATGCCAGATCAACTTACCCCAAGAGTTGCTGTTCAGGGTCTAAGGCAAGATGCTTTTTTAAGATTGCCTCCCATTGCTCAAATTCAAAATTTGCATAATTCGCTTCAAGAGAGTCGCTTTGAAGATGCTTCTTTAGCTGATTTATTCTCCATTGTTCAAAATCCTTCTTCTCTTCAAACTCAGCAAGAACTCCATGAATTCCAAGTACGTTTGGGCCAGTTAAAGCAGTTGCCAACAAGCTCGCAAGATTTGTTGCGCAAAATTCAAACTCATCTTGTTCAACGTATTCTTAACTAACCAAAGCGGGTCCATTAGTATTATTATTTCAGGCTTCTTTTTGAAGCCTGTTTCATTTTAATGGTTATGGACACTATCAAATGTTTGGCTTGGCTAGCAACTATTGATGAGTAGGCATTCAAAGGTGAAGTGAGCTTTTTTTTTCTGGTGATATAAGAAATTAATTGAAAGCAAGAAGCTCGCACTAAGATAACGTCTTCTTGCTTAAGGAACTTAATTACTGCTTGTTTTTTACAAAATGGTAGGTTCTTTTATAGAACTCATCCAGCTTCATTTGTACATGCTCACTTTGTGTGAGCAATACCTGGCATGGAGGCAAGCTATTGATAAATGAAGAACCATAAGATTTTGATACTAACCGAGAATCTAGGCAAACCACACACCCGCGATCATTTTTATCCCGAATCAGCCTTCCAAAACCTTGCTTGAACTTCATAATCGCTTGAGGAAGGGCATACTCTCCAAAAGGATCACCTCCGCGCGCTGAAATAGCTTCGGCTCTTGCTTGAATCAATGGCTCATTGGGTACTCTGAATGGTAATTTCACGATGATGACACAGCGCAAGTCTTCGCCGATCACATCCACACCTTCCCAAAAAGAATCGGTTCCAAATAAAACAGCTCGATCAGCAGCTTTAAATTTCTGCAGTAGGGATTGACGATTGTCATCACCCTGTTTAAATAAGCGAAAGCGATTGTCTTCTAATCTTTTTTGCAGTATCTGATAGCATGTTTTTAGGTGTGTATAAGAAGTGAATAAAACAAAGGCATTTCCTCGGCTTGATTGAAGGGCTTGCCAAATTTTTTCACAGGCTTGTTCTTGGTACTTAGGATGGGCAGGTTCTGGCAAATCCACAGGTACAACCAGCATGGCTTGTTCTTTGTAGTTAAAAGGAGATCCATAGATTTCTTCTTTAATGGATCGACTGGCCAGAGCCTCGGCTGTGAGGCCAAGGCGCTTACGGATAAAATCAAAGCGATTATTGGTCGTTAATGTAGCGCTGCATAAAACAATGGTCGAAAAAGGTTTGAACAAATAATCTACAAGTGCTTGAGAAACATCTAAATCGGCATGTACAAGTTGAATGGATGGAATCATTCTCGTCGATTGAATTTCAATCCAACGAACCTTTGAGGGAGAAAATTCTGAAGAGGTAAAGGATTCTAGGGCTTTTGTGAAGAGGGAGAGGCGTTGCGATAATGCGGCAATGTCGAATCGAATCCCCTTGGTTTGTTCATTTAGCTGATCGTTATCTAAAGCTTTTAAATCCATTTCCAGACTTGAAAGAGCTGTAGTATAGCGTTGAGCTTCTTCTAGCGTGAGTTTAACATGCGGTAGAATTTTTTGATTCCAGTCTGGGTGCGTGACATGGAAGGGGAGAAGGCGTAGCTTATTTTCTTTCCAGTCTTGATCTTGGGAAGCGTAAGGAGATTGGAGCGTTTGCACAAAAGAACCAAAGATATGAAAAGCGTCGACAATAAATTTCAGCAAATCTTTTCGGAGCGCAGGCAAATCAATTTGAAGCCGATTTAAAAGGGAATTAACCTCATGCGTGGCATTTTTTTTGCAGCATTCTTGGATCTTTTCTTTTAGCAGTGGTAATTTACCATGCACTTTCCCTTGTTTTTCAGCTGTGAGTCGGGCCATGACGCGTAGAATGCCAATCTGTGAAACACGTGCGGCAAAAAAGTCTGTAGCAATATCCTCAATATGATGGGCTTCATCGATGACGATCCGATGGTAGGTGGGAAGCAATGCAGGATCATCAAAGTGCTCATTCTCACTTCTAAAGAGAAGATCTGCAAAAAGCATATTGTGGTTGGCAATTAACAATTGAGCTTCATTAGCTTCTCGTCTAGCTTTAATAAAATGGCAGTCTTTATAGTGAGGGCAGGCCATGTGATTGCACGTGTCGCTTTCTGCGCAAACCTTTTCCCATGTGGTAGACGAGGGGACAAAATGTAGGCTAGATCGAGAACCATCAGTTGTTTGTTCTGCCCAGGCCTCGATTTGTTCAAGTTCTTGGCTTTCCTGGTCGGGTAGTAGACGAAATTCCTGGCGAGCTTCTTCTAATTTTCTTAAACATAAATAGTTGCTCATTCCTTTAACCAAGACAGCATGGATTTCAACACCCAATGCTTTGACAAGAGTCGGGATGTCTTTCAAAAGGAGTTGTTCTTGCAGAGTAATTGTGTGTGTAGAAATCAGGGTGCGTTCTTTATTCTGAAGTGACCACAAAATAGCTGGGATCAGATAAGCCATGCTTTTTCCCGTACCTGTTCCCGCTTCAATGAGTGCAATTTCCCCTTGATTGTAGGCTTGGAGGATATTTTCCATCATTTTGATTTGAGGTTCACGTACCTCAAAACCTTTGACGCTACGGGCTAGCAAACCCTCTTTTTTTAAAAGAGAAAGGGCTTGTTCGATATCTAGTTTGCGGGAAGACATGGGAACCTTTGGGGAAATGGAGCTAAGCCAGGATACTGACTTAGCCGGAAATTCGATGTTTATTCGACATCTAACAAATCTAGGAACGCTTTCAATTGTTTAGAACGCGTTGGGTGGCGCATTTTTCGCAGGGCTTTAGCCTCAATTTGACGAATACGTTCACGGGTTACATTAAATTCAACGCCCACTTCTTCCAAAGTCTTGGGTTTGCCATCTAAAAGGCCAAAACGTTGAATTAAAACTTTGCGTTCGCGATCAGTCAATGTGGCTAATACTTCATTCATTTTGTCTTTCAAAATGGAATAGCCAGTTGCTTCCGCGGGTGAGTCTGCTCCTGTATCTTCTAGAAAGTCCCCAAATTGGCTTTCACCGCCATCACCTACTTCAGCTTGTAGCGAGATCGGGTGTTGGGCAATTTTGTAGATTTCACGTACACGTTCAGCTGTAATGCCAAGTTCATTAGCGAGTTCTTCAGGGCTTGGTTCACGACCAGTTTCCATCATTAGTTTCTTTGCGCCGCGCAAGACCTTGTTGATCGTCTCGATCATGTGCACCGGAATACGGATTGTTCTTGCTTGGTCTGCGATGGCACGTGTAACGGCTTGTCGAATCCACCAAGTCGCATAAGTTGAAAATTTGTAACCGCGACGATATTCAAACTTTTCAACCGCTTTCATCAGACCCATATTGCCTTCTTGAATTAAATCAAGGAAGGATAGGCCGCGGTTTGTGTATTTCTTGGCGATCGAAATGACTAAGCGCAGGTTGGATTCAACCATTTCTCTTTTTGCTTCTTGGCTTTTATCCATCCAACGTTGAAGCATGCGCACATCTTTTTTGAAATCTTCTAAAGAACGTCCCGCCGCTAATTCCCGTTTTTTGAGCTTGCGCTTGGCTGCATTCAATTTTGCAGCGGCATATTTATTACGCTCAGCACGTGGTTTAAGCTCATTGATATCTTTTTCAAGGGCTAAGAAACGGTCGTAAGCCCGTAAAATCACTTCACCAAAGTCTTCAATGACGTTATGTCGACAGTGGAGTCTACGTAAATAGGCTTGTGTGCGGATTCGGCATTTTTCAATGTCTTCTTCCAATGTTTCTGAGAGTGGCTTCAGTAAAAGCTGTTCTAGAATGGCATCTTCATCTTTTAAAAGATCACAAAGCTTTGGAAGGAGGTGCAAAAATTCTTGCTTATTGACCACTTCTTTTTCTGTAATGCATTTATCAAAGCGCTCTTTTCCTTGAATAAGGTAAGAGGCAATCGAAATGGCTTCGGCTGTGGAATAGCGGAAACGCATGATGATTCGTTCGATTTGAATTTGCGCTTTTTCGATCCGTTTGGAAATCTCCACTTCTTCTTCTCGGCTGAGGAGAGGAACAGATCCCATTTCTTTTAAATACATTCTAACAGGATCGTCCGGGGAACCTTCAGATCGCTTAGGAAGCCCTTCCATTTCTTTGGCTTCTTTCTTCTTCTCTTTTTGCCTCTCGACTTCCGCTTGATTCAGAACTTGAACATCCATCCCGCTTAAGAAAATCAGGACTTGGTCAATTTGATCTGCGTTGTCAAAAGTCATTGGGAGGATTTCGTTAATTTCCTCGTAGGTGATGTATCCCTGTTCTTTTGCAAGCGAGACAAGTTCATCAACTTTTTGTTGGTGATGCTGGGAGAATGTTTGTGAAAAATTTACTTTGCTCATGTTTTCCTAAAAGTTTTTGTTTCCAGGCGCAGTTCCTATTCAGGAATGCGAACAATAAATTCAAAAAAAGGGCGAAAAGTGCGAAAATAAGAAATCAGATCGTGTCTGAGTGAGAAATCGAAAGAGGAGGATTTAAAGTTAGACGCAAGTTTTTTGTTCAATTAACATCCTCAATTGTAGAAGAGACACAGCACCATTGTAGGTTACCATTATTCGAATAATTCTTTGAATATTCATCTTGACAAAATGCGATGAATCCTTCATCAATATACGTTTGTTTTTTCCGTTCGCCCGAAAAATCAGTAGAGCAATTTTGTGACGATTGGGTAGTTTTTGTCAAGGTTGAGCTGATTGCATTATAGAGAGTTGGAGATTAATCTCAAGATTATTTTAAGTATTTGTATAAAAGTTTTTGACTAATCGGTGTGTTTACTAGCCATATGAGGTGCATTATGCAACTTTTTGCGTTCAATCTTCACAATCAATTAGTAGCCGCGGTTCATGCTGAAAAACATTGCGATTATATTTGTTTGGAATGTCAAAAGGCCGTTCGATTAAGAGGTGGCCGTCACAGACAGAAGCATTACTATCATTTGCAAATCAATCAAGCCTGCTCTTTGCATCGCAAAAGCATGGAGCATATCCAGGTTCAAACCTACCTTTATCGCTTACTTCCCGAAAATGATTGTGTGCTTGAATGTTCTTTTCCTACCGTTTCTCGCATCGCGGATGTCGTTTGGAAATCTAAAAAATTGATTTTCGAAGTGCAATGTTCACCCATTACACAAGAAGAGGTGCAAAATCGATGCCAGGATTATCGAAGTTGTGGCTATGAGATTATTTGGATTTTGCATGAGAAAACCTTCAATCGGTGGAAGTTATGCGCTGCAGAAGTTTTTTTACAGGATCAAACCCATTATTTTACCAACATGAATAAGGAAGGGAAGGGGATGATTTATGACTGCTATGCCTCGATTGAAAGGGGGGTACGAAAAAAGCGGATGAAACCAGTGGAAGTCCAGCTGAATTTGCCTACTTTACTCAACGAATCCGGAAAAAATCTTCCCCAATTCTTGAAAAAGCGTTTGGAAACGTGGCATTTACATTTCGAAGGAGATCTTGTAACCCGATTTTTTAATCAAGCTTATGATTTTCAAGAAATCATCTCAATCGAACAAAAAAATGAGACGAAACCGCTAACGTGGATTCAGGCCGCGAAATATGCACTATACTTCTGTATAATGCGCCCTTATCGTTTAGTTTTTCAGCTTTTCTTAGAAAAACATTCCAACTAGAAATGGCGCAAAGCATTAATCGGATTCATACGAGCCGCCTTAACAGCAGGATAAAGTGCAGAGCATAAACCCACAAGAGTTGCCATGCTAACGGCTAGCAAGACAGACCAAAGGGTGATCAAGGATTCCCATTCTGCATAATAGGTAATCAGTTCTGTGAGAGCAAGAGCACCCAAAATTCCTAAAAAAACTCCAGAAAGAGTTAAAAGCAGAGATTCCACTAAAAATTGCTTCGCAATATGGTACTGATTCGCTCCAACAGCTCGACGAATTCCGATCTCTCTGGTTCTTTCTGTGACGTTTGCTAACATGATATTCATAATTCCAATCCCCCCGACGAGAAGAGAAATCGCCGCAACACTCCCAAGAACAATATTGAATGTCATTTGTGTGCGATTAGCTTGATGCTGAAGCTCTTGGGGGATCACGACTTGATAATCCTCAATTCCTTTATGGGTGTGATTTAAGATATGATGAATCGTTTTGGCCGTTTGGTTGATATCTTGATTACTTTTTACCTGAAAAGCGATCTCTGTAAGGGCATCATCGTGTAACCAAGTTTTACGCGGAAGCGTTTTATCAATGCCCAGTGGGACATAGATAATTCGATTTAAATTGCGTGAAGTCATCACGTTCGTTTTTCCAGGAATCCAGTGCTTGTGGTCTAGGATCCCCACAATTTTAAACGAAATATGATCGATCGAAATGTTTTGAGAAACGTGCCCTTTTTTTCCCAATTCTTTAGCCACATCATAGCCTAAAATGCAAACATGCTGTTTTTGTTGCTGGTCCAAAGGGCAAAGTAAGCGTCCTCGGTTAATGTCGAGGCCTTTGAGTTCAAAAAAAGAAGGGCTTACGGCTAAAATCTCGGGTGTAAAAGCTTGGTTTTCAATTTGCAAATTTCCCTTGAGGACTTTAAAACAGGCGTTTGCAGAGATGCAGGAGAGGTTGGAAATGATCTGGGCGTCCATGAGTGTTAAGCCTTTCACATATTGCTTTTGCCTTTCCTGCTGTTGTGCTTCTGTTAAGTCGGTTTGGCGCAAGATAATGTGATTCATCCCAAGCTGTTCAATTTGCCGCAATGTTTCTTGTTTTGCGCCTTCCCCAATTGCCAGCATGGCAATGAGAGCAGCGACACCAAAAAAAATTCCTAAGGCACTTAAAAATGTGCGTAAACGTTGTAAGAGGAGGGAACGGATTCCTTGCTTAATGTCATTGATCATGGATGATTTGTCCGTCCCGCATTTTGATTGTTCTTTGACAGTGTGTACTGACACTCGGATCGTGCGTAATGATTAAAATGGTGACCCCTTGTTGATTGAGATCTTCAAAAAGGGTGAGGATGGAATTGCCTGTTTCCGTATCGAGGTTTCCTGTAGGTTCATCTGCCAAGATAAAGGTTGGGTTAATCGCAAAAGCACGCGCAATAGCTGTGCGCTGCATTTCACCCCCAGAAAGTTGATTGGGACGGTGTGTCAGACGATGGGAAAGGCCGACTTTGTCAATTGCATATAAAACGCGCTCTTTGACCTCTTTCGGATGTGGTTGATATAAAAAAGGCAGCGCTACGTTATCATAGACGCTTAACTGAGAAATTAAATTAAATGACTGAAAAACAAAGCCAATCTGGGTTGCCCGAATGGTCGAAAGGGTGATGTCACTCAAGTGCGCGACATTTTGATCCATTAAAAAATATTCGCCTTTCGTTGGTGGATCGAGACAACCCAAAATATTCATTAGGGTGGATTTGCCCGAACCAGACGGTCCCATAATTGCGGTCAAAGTGCCGATATGTAGCTCTAAAGACACATTTTTTAAAGCATGGATCTCTGTGTCACCCATGACAAACTTTTTTTCAATCTCTTTCAGAATGGCAAAAGGTTTTGTCATAATGGCTCTTCGGTTTTGGTATAAGAGGGAGGTTCACTTAGACAAATCACATCATTCTCTTTCAATCCATCTAAGATTTCTACCCATTGTTGATTGGCTTTCCCCACTGAAATGGGGTGGCAAAGATACTCGTCTTCTGACGAGAGATAGCAATAATGTTGTTTTTCCATTTCAAAGAGGGCATAGATTGGAATGGTTAAGGCATTGTCGATCTGATCTGAGTGGATGGTGACGTGAGCCGTCATTCCGGGTCTTAAGCGAGAGTCATTTTTATCGAGCGCGATGGTAACATCAAAGTATTTTTCATCACCCATTTTGGTGATATCTGTTAAAGCGAGGACCCCAATTGCATGTACTTTTCCGGAGAAGAAAAGATTGGGATAAGAGTCAATACTGATGGTTGCCTGTTTACCGATGCTTACCTTATGTAAATCGATTTCACGGATGCGCGTTTTAACGAGCATCGAATTAAGGTCGGGGAGGTCCATAATAGGCTGATTTTTTAAAACATTGTCTCCCACACGTGGTTTACGTCGTTGTCCTTGTCTAAAGTCTTCTCGATGTACAACCATTCCTTCATAAGGGGAGAGAATTTCGGTATGTTTGAGTTCTTTGCGAGCATTTTCTAGAGACTCATGCAGGTGTGTGAGCTGCTGTTCAGCTTGGGCGAGAGTGAATTGGGTCGTTTGGATATTATAAGCTGTTGAACGTGCTGCTTCTTCGGCCGTTGAGCGCGCCCGTTTTAAGGCGGCTTCTGCTTTCATGATTTGCATGGGGAGCACGTGATTAACATAGCTTTCGTACTGCATGCGTGCATTTTCGTAGGCTTCCTTCTCTTCATTCAGTTTTTTTTCTGCCTGCCTTTTTTCGCTAGGGTTTAGAAAACCTTGTTGCTCAAGAGATTCTAGATCATTGGCATACCCTTGCATCTCTTCGTATTTGATGGCCGCTTTTTGGACAAGTCCTTGCAGTCTTGCCTTTTCAAGGGGACCATCTCCTTCAATAATCTTTTTAATTTCTAAATGAGCCGTGTCTTCTTCGAGGGTAGCCATTTTTTGATCATGTTCGGCTGCGGAAATATCCCATGCTAGCTTATGCTTCAGGCCAAGAATTTTGCTTTCCTGCTCTTTAACTTGCTGTTCGAGGTCTTCAATAGTTTCTTCGAAAGGTGTGGCATCGAGCTTGACCAGCAATTTATTTGCAGGGACACTTGTTCCGTCGGCAATTAAATAGATGATTTTTCCTAAATCCCCTCTGACAGCGGAGGCGATTAAGGTGGATTGAGCAGCCTCTAGCTCGCCAGTGGTTTCAACATTCACTGCAAAACTTCTTTTTTTGACTTCATAAGTCATCATTTCTGGAAGATTAGATTTAGGAGGATAGGGATGCTCTTGAAGGGAAAGAAAATAGATCCAAGTCGCTAAGCCCCCTACAAAAAAGCTCCACTTGACTAATCCAAACAAGACTTTTTTCATCGACATGTCTCTTCTCTATCAATTAAAACCCCCATTGCTGCAAGGAGTCGATATTCTTCTATAATGTGTTCGATAATGGAACTGATCAAACCGTTTTGTGCCATACGTGTTGATTTTTCGGCTTGAATAACATCAAAGTTGTTGGCCATTCGATGTTCAAACTTTGCTTTAGCTAGATGATATTCTCCTTGAAAGTTTTTAATTTGTTTTTCTTGGGAGGCTATCCGATCTAGCGTACGGTCCAGTGCTCGCATCATTCTTTTGATTTCTAGGATTAGATTATTTTTAACCATAAAAAAATTACGTTTGGCATTATCGACATTCATTTGACTTTGTTCGTAGGCATTTTTCTCATGGAAATTGTCAAAGTTTGCTGTGGAAGTGGTCAATCCAATCCCCCATTTGCTTTCCCTTTTTCCTGAATATGTACGTGTTAAAATCTCATCTCGAGCAGAAGAGCTGTAATCGACTAAAAAATTAAAGTCTGGAGTTAGATTGATTTTGGCTATTTTTGCCATTCGTTTGCTTTCGCAGACATAATCATGTGCTTGCTCGAGTTCTAGACGCTTATTTAAAGCTGTTTTAATGGCTTCATCGATTGAGATATCAACTGGAGAGTATTCGAGAGAGACGTTGGCTTCAAATTCTTGATCGCAATCCAAAAACAGAAGTTCTCTGACACGATCTTTAGCATCTTGTAAACGTTCTCTGGATTGTTCTTTTTGATCTTGAGCATGTCGGAGTTCAATTTCGGCGCGATAGACATCGAGCGCGTCAGACAATCCAATGGATTCTTTAACACGTGTGGCATCGGTAAATTTTTTTAAACGTTCATAAGATTCCGTATCCAGCACCAACATTTTTTCTTGTTTAACCACTTCATAGAGTGACTGGATAATTTGAATCATGATATTGATTTGTGTCAGAAGCAAGGAACGGGTTGCTGTGCGTACAGAAAACTGGGATGAATGCAGAGGAGATAAAAAGTAATCGTAATTAAAAGCTCTAAAGAGAGGCTGAGAGATACATGCGCGGAAGAGAGAGTCATATTTATGAGCAGCCTTCATAAGAGATGGAGAAATGGTGATTTCAGTTCCAAAGGGGAATTTTTTAACAAGATCGATTCCTCCCCCGATGGTCGCGCCAGATCCTGTTTTACCTCCCCCTACATAGCCAATATCTCCACGTCGAAAAACTTTTAAGCCGAACTCCTTTTCGTGCAGTTCAACACCTAGTTCCGCCGATTCTAATTTGGCGTAAGCATCTAAAACATTTTGATTTCTCTCCCAGGCTAAGTTAATTGCATTTTCAATCGTTAAATTTAAAATGCACTTTTCGTCTCCATATAAAGGCATAAAGAAGCAATGAAAGAGCGCGATTAAGCAGATGTAAGCTTTGGTCATACGAAAGTTTTTCTTTTGTGACATTAATTAATGCGTATCCTAGAAATAAAACTGATTTTGTGTAAACTTTTTTGTTCTGGAATGCTTTTTTCAAATTTTTTTGTTCCATAAATATCTAGTTTTCAAAGGAAATGAAAAACTAAACGATAAAAATATTTTTTTAATTTAAATAATTCTTTATATGCTGGTTTACACAAAAGAAAAACAAGGAGGTTATGTGTGAAATTAGCCAAAATATTAAACAAGGGAATGGGGATATTAGCCATATGCTCTACACTTTGTTTAAATCTACCAACAAATCTTCATGGAGTTGAATACGCAACCCCGTACGATTGCGAATTTCGAGATGAAGCTCAAAATCCGGCGAATGTGCCGCCTCAATTTATGCATAATCCGGAATCTCAATCCACTGGATGTGAATATCCTTGTTGTCCTCAACCCGATCCTTGCTGCAGAAGTTCTTCTCGGTGGCAAATCATTAGTAGTATCATTTTAGGTGCCGCTGCAGGTGCAATTGCTGGGTATGCTTCAGGAAATGGAAGAAGGGGGAGCAGAGGTTCTGACGGAATTCCAGGGGCGCAGGGTGATCCTGGGGCACAAGGCCCAGCTGGAGCAACAGGTCCATCAGGCGGGCCCCCGGGACCGACAGGACCAGCCGGTGCCACAGGGTCTCAAGGGCCTGTAGGAGCACAAGGACCCGCAGGATCACAAGGATTGATTGGGCCTCAGGGACCTCAAGGGATTGCCGGTAATACAGGCGCGACAGGACCAGCTGGACCGACAGGGCCAACTGGACCTGCTGGAGCAGCGGGCGCTATTGGGGCGACAGGAGCTACCGGAGCAACAGGTGCGACTGGGGCAACGGGTGCTACAGGAGCGAATCCCTTTACACCGGATGTTGGAGCAAGCTTGACCTTTAACTTCAACATGACACTTGGATTAGGTTTATTTAGTGTTGGACCAACTCCCTACGTGGTGACACCAGATGGTACGGTATTGACTGCACTACCATTTGATCCGACCATCATTATTTTGCAAAACAGACAGATTGTCGTGAACAATCCAGTGTTTGGAAACTACACAATGGGTGTGCAAACAGCACCGGCGTTGTTAAACGTGAGCTTGAGCTTACAGAATAACGTTGTGGCCTTTAGACCGCCGGCATCAACAATCACTGTTGCAGTTCCCTTGGCGATTACTCTAGGTGCATTGGCGCCTGCAACACAATTTGCTGCCGAATATGATTATGGACCAGCGGGAACAGTTCCCCAATAATCCATAGAATGATAAAAGACCTCTTCTAACAGGTTTGTCAGGAGAGGTCTTTTGCTTTAGTGAATTGAGTAAGGGGGATTAAAGCTATTGAACATTTGCTTAGCCAAATTTGCATAGCCTGATACAGGATCTTCTGTATCTTTCAAGAATCGCTTTTTTTCAGGGTCAGCTGGATCCAGGGGGGCAAATTTAGGCATAGATTGACGATCTCGGATATGCATCAACATTTTTCCTAACATGTTAAAACCTTCTCCATTATTGTTGTCAGACCAGTAATAATCTTTGCCTGTCTTATTATTGTGTTCTAACAAATAGGCATCGTTTGTCGCGCGGAGTAAGCCGTTAAAAGTTGGATCTTTGAACTTATTCTCTAAGATTTCCCACATGGCCTTATCTCTTTCCCCATTTCGCCAATTGACCGGAGATATTTTATACTTTTTCCAGGCAATCTCATCTAGTCTTCTGCTAATTTGGAAGGCACCTTCTCCATCCGAAGTAAAGAAGTTGTTCTGCGTGGATTTCATCGCTTTTTCCAGTTCTTTAGCTACGGGTTGACCTTTATTTTGTTGAATGATCAGGTCAAACTTTCTCCATTGAAAAGCGGCTTCAGCACAATCGAATTTTTTTCCAAAAACAGATAATTTATTAGGGCAAAGGGCAAAATTTCCAAGAAATTCAGATGGCCCAGATTTATAAAACCCAATCCAACCATATGCTGTAGCTATGGTGCTAATTTCTTTTTCTTTTAGTGTTTGAGTTGGCACATTGGTACTCCTACTGGTGCTCGATGAGCTTCCACTTTTTAAAAAGGGATCGGGGTCTTCAGACTTTCCAAATAGCTGGCCAACAAGCTTATTTGTTTCATCGACCTCCAATATGAGAAAAAGTTCTTCCTTCATCCTTTGTATGGGATTTTCAGAATCTTTTACTTGGTTATAAACCTCTATAACATGCCCAATTGATCGAGGATCAATGTTTAAATCTTGGCAAATCTTTCTGATTTTATCTTCAGAGATAGCTGTTGGATTAACCGAGCTAAAAAGCTCAATGATTTTATGGTTTTTAATAGCGCGGTAATCTTTTGAGCCTATAATTAGTGATGAAAGGCCATTCTTCATTGTTTGCTGTGGGTTTTCGCTGGCAAATGCTTTGTCAACTAGCTCCATTACTTGATCATATGCGTCTTTGCCGATCTTTCCATCTAATTTCTCCTGGATCATTTCACGAATTTTAGGCTCAATCCCTCCAAAAGCATTTGCAAAAACGTTTGAGATTTTCACGAGATGTTTGGGATGATTTTTATTGTGAATCAGAATTTTTGTGCCGATTTTTGCGTAAAAATCATTCCAGTTCATTTTCTTGTTGTGATTTTCCAGTGAAATGTGGTTTTTTTCAACAAATTTGACAATCTTATCTAGGTTATAGCTTTTGAAGCCGAGAAACATTTTAAAGCGAGTAAAAGCATTTTTTTTCTCTGCTTTTAGTTGTTCATTACCGGTTTTATCTTTCGTCAGGCGCAATACATGGGGTTTATCATTAGAAGGATTAGTATATGTAAATATAGCGTTTACACTGTTTTGTATACTCATAAAATTATTGATCCTCATTATTATTAAATTATAATTTACATGTATTATATATTAAATTGTTGCCGTTTGTCAAAAACGAAAGTAAAAGAGAATGAAGTCAGCGATATATTTTTATTTGGAGTTTTCTTTAGTTGGAGACGTCGAGGAATTTTACACTTTGACGAATTTTGCAAATACGGGTATACTCAATTTCTTTAAATCCTAAAAAAATTTCATGATTTAACTAAAATTTAGAGGAAAAATGGCTAAAGAAGCTCCAGTTAAGAAAAAAGAAAGAGTCCCAACACCCCTAAAGCGTGATTTGCAGAACGAAAAACGTCGTTTGAGAAACAAAGCGTTTAAGTCTAGCGTTCGTACAGCAATTCGCCAATTCGAAGAAACTGTTGCGAAAAAAGATCCTGCTTTAATTACAGAACGCTTGAATGAAGTGTATAGCCTCATGGATAAAGGCGTAAAAAAGGGTGTGTACAAACTCAATAAAGCTAGCCGTACAAAATCTCGTTTGGCAGCTCACGCAGCAATTCCTGCATAATTCAATTTTAAGCCTGCATGTTTCTACATGCGGGCTTTATTTTTGTATGTCTTCCCCCTTCTTAAATTTCTTATTCTTTGACGTTTATTTCCTTCAGTTATTCGACATGAAAGACCAAAGTGCTTGAACATTATTAAGTATAGGGGCTAAAAAAGAGTACGATCATTTACCTTTAACTTTTTGGAGTTGTGCATGAGGTTTCTGCCCAAATTTTTGGAACCCGCCCCGATTCTTCCAGAAATTCAAGATCCTGAAGAAATTAATAAGCAATATAGATATTGGCGCATCCGCATTTTGTATTCGATGTTTATTGGATATGCATTGTTTTATTTCACTCGAAAAAGCTTTACTTTCGCTATGCCGGGTATGATTGCTGAGTTGGGCTATGACAAAAGTCAGCTAGGGATTTTAGCGAGTGTTTTTTCCATTGCCTATGGAACAAGTAAATTTGCTAGCGGAATTATATCTGACCAATCGAATGCACGCTACTTTATGGCAATTGGGTTAATGATTACAGGTGTGATTAACATTTTGTTTGGAATGTCATCGTCGCTTTTCTTGTTTGTCTTATTTTGGGGATTGAATGGATGGTTCCAAGGTTGTGGGTGGCCTCCTTGTGCGCGTCTTTTAACGCATTGGTATTCCCATTCCGAAAGAGGTTCTTGGTGGTCGACTTGGAATGTTTCTCATAATGTCGGGGCTTTTTTGATTCCATGGATTGTCGGTTTTTGCATTTATTATTTTGGTGGCTGGCGTGCGGGGATGTACGTACCGGGGATAATTTGTATCTTATCTGGCTTTTTTCTCATTAATCGACTTAGAGATACACCTCAATCTATCGGTTTACCTCCCGTTGAAAAGTTTCGCAATGAAGGGCAGGTTGATGAAAAAGATGAGAAAAAAATCTCGACAAAAGAAATTCTCGTTGAATACATTCTAAAAAATCCCATGATTTGGCTTTTATCCTTTGCTTATTTTTTTGTGTATTTTGTGAGAACGGGGGTTAACGATTGGACCGCACTTTATCTCATTGAAGTTAAGGGGTATACACAATTGAAAGCGAACGGATGTGTCTCGCTATTTGAAGTCGGTGGCTTTTTTGGGAATTTGGTGGCGGGTTGGGCCTCTGATTATTTCTTTTCAGCAAGAAGAGGGCCTGTTAACGTTCTATTTTCCGCTCTAATGCTCTTGGCAATTTTAGCTTTTTGGCTAGTCCCTGCAGGATATCCGTGGTTAGATTCCATTTCGATGTTAGCTCTGGGATTTGCGATATTTGGACCACAATTATTAATTGGCGTGGCGTGTGCAGAACTATCTCATAGAAAAGCGGCAGCTACAGCGACGGGCTTTGCTGGGTGGTTTGCTTATATGGGGGCTGCAGCTTCTGGATATCCTTTAGGAAAAATCTCTCAAGATATTGGCTGGTCAGGCTTTTTTATCTCGTTAGCTGCTTGTGGTATTCTTTCCATCTTACTGCTTTTACCGTCTTGGTCGGTGACTGAGCGAGGAAAAGTTGTTGCAACGGATGATTCAGCGGCAGAAACTGCTTAAGGAGAGGCGTGTAAATTGATTTAATAAGGGCTCAATGCCATGAAGTTTAGATGTGCACGATAATCCAGGTGAATGCAACATGGGTGAGGGGTTGCTGGTCAGTCTATTATGCACTTGGATCTGCGTTTAATTCCTTGCTATAAGGAAGATATGGATGATCCACGGGGCGGAGTGCGCGGGGGGTATTCCACAAAAACAAAAATAGGGACATTGCGATGTATAAATTGGTTATTTTTGATTGCGATGGTGTTTTAGTGGATAGCGAGATGATTGCGAATCGTATTGATGCAGAGGCTCTCACAGCAATTGGTTATCCCATTACGGCAGAAGAAAGTATTAAGCAATTTGTGGGGATGAGCACAAAAAGTGTGTGTGAAAAAATTTTAAATGAGTCCGGATGCCAGATTTCCCCTCATTTTTTCTCAGAACAACAAACGGCTGTTTTAGAAGCGTTTAAAATCGAATTGTGCTCGCTTATTGAGCCTGTTCTCGAATTTTTGACAGCGCAGTCAATCATGCGTTGTGTCGCCTCTAGTAGTTCCAAAGAGCGCATTTTTCGCAGCTTAGAAATCACCGATCAAATCCGATTTTTTGAAACCAAAGCGATTTTTTCTTCTCAGCAAGTGAGTCGGGGAAAACCGGCTCCCGATCTATTTTTATTGGCAGCAAATCAAATGGGATGTGCTCCCGCAGAATGCCTTGTGATAGAAGATAGCTCAGCCGGCATTCAGGCGGCTTTAACTGCCGGAATGGATGTAGTGGGTTTTATGGGCGGTAGTCATGCAGGCTATGATTGGTATCAACAAAAAGTCATACCATATGACATTCCCATGGTTTATCATCAAAATGAATTGCTTGAATGGATAAAAAAACATTTTCTCTCGTCATAAAAATTGACAAAATTCCACTTTTTTACGTGCTCTTTTGGGCTTAAAGATGGTATAAGAAGTTGTTTTCTTTTAGCATTTTGAGGTTATTGTGGATAAAAAGCGTTTGATTCACGTTTGTTTTATTTTATTTTTTTGTTTATCTGGAGCTTTTCTATGTGGAGAAGGCTTCAATTTTCCTGAGCCCGATCAAGTGATCATGATTAGAATGCGTGATGGAAGAGAGCTTCCTACTGCGATTTATTTCCCGTCCAACTATGAATCTGAAAAACTTCCTTGCGTTCTCTTGCGCAATCCAGCAGGACCGACAACGCCTTTTGCATTGGCACATGTGCCATTAAAAGAGCGTGGCTACGTAGTCGCCATTCAAACGACGCGCAGTGGATTAGATCCTGAAGGCAAATCTTTTCCTTTTCTAACAGACGGGTGGGGTGAATTGCAAGACGGCTATGACACGGTTGAAGGGCTAGCAAAATGTCCCTGGGCAAACGGGAAAGTGGGCACAATCGGAACATCAGCGATGGGGATCACCCAATTACTTATGGCACCTTCTGCGCCTCCCTCTTTAAAATGCCAGTATGTGCGTTTTGGGCTTGCGAGTATGTATCACCATGCCACTTATCCCAATGGGCAACTCTTAAAAAACCAGGCAGAACGTTGGCTTGGCTACTGTGCTCGTGATCCAGGTGTACACAGTTATGTTTGCACTCATCCTCACTATGACGATTTTTGGAAGCAACTGAATACCATGGACGTGGCTCATCAAGTCAACGTCCCAGGGGTATTGTATGGCGGGTGGTTTGATACATTTATTCAAGGAACGATTGATGCCTTTGTTTCTCGGCAAGAGCAAGGAAATGTGGGGGCCAAAGGTAAGCAAAAGCTTGTGATTGGTCCTTGGCATCATTTTTGGCCATTGACTATGGCTTTGGGGGACTTTCAAGTTCCTGTTGCAGGCATTGCTCCTCCTGTTGACGTCTCGCCAGAACGTTGGCTGGATTTTTACTTAAAAGATGAGAACAATGCCAATGACTGGCCAACTGTGCTTTATTATGTGATGGGGCCGTTTGATGGAACGCCTTCAAAAGGGAATACATGGAAATCAGCCGATCAATGGCCGCCTGCTGCAAAAGAAACGCCTTTTTACTTCACGCAAGATAAAGCGCTTAAAAGTACACTATCGACAAATCAGGGAAGTCTGACTTATTTTTACGATCCCAATCATCCTGTTCCGACTATTGGTGGAAGGAATTTGTTTTTGGAATCGGGACCTAAAGATCAACGTGAAATTGAAAAAAGAGACGACGTTGTGGTTTTTACTTCCGCCCCTCTTGAAGAAGATTTGGAAATTACGGGTCGATTAACGGCAAAGGTGTATCTAACTTCTTCTGTTTCTAATACGGATGTCTCCGTGCGTTTAAGTGACGTTTACCCAGATGGAAAAAGCATTCTGATTGCTGATGGTCAATATCGGCCAGGGATTCATTCAAAAGATGAAGTTTTGGATCCTTCTAAACCTTTAAAGGTTGAAGTAGATCTGTGGTCTACTAGCCAGGTTTTTGCGAAAGGCCACTCGGTACGTGTTGTCATTACGAGCTCAAATTATCCACGCTTTGAAAAAAATCCTAATATTGGGTTATTAGGAGAATATTCAGGCAAATCGACAATCGCGCGCAATGCGATCCATGTGGGAAATGAGTGTCCTTCATGCATCATTTTGCCAGTTGTGGATAAATAAACAAAAGGCGAGCGCATGAAAGCGGTTATTTTGGCTGCTGGAGCAGGGAAAAGGCTGGGAAGCGAACAGGGTCCCAAGCCTTTGACTAAGTTGTTAAATGGGCAATCGATTCTGGAGCTACAACTAGAGCGCTTAGCTCCCTATCTTTCCATCCACGATACATTAATCGTGGTGGGATATCAGAAAGAAAAGGTGTTAGATGCCTTTCCAGATGCCCTATTTGTCTATAATGCCCATTTTGCCGAGGAAAATACGGCAAAAAGTCTATGGCGCGCATTTCAAAAAATTGATGATGATGTTCTTTGGATGAATGGCGATGTGGTCTTCCATCCTTCTGTGCTTGAAAAGGTTCTAGCCTATCGTGCGACTTGCATGGCGGTCAATATCGAAATTGTGGGGAAAGAAGAAGTTAAATATCGTACCAAAGAAGGTCGTTTGATTATCGAAATTTCAAAAGAAGTGGAGTATCCCGAAGGAGAAGCGGTAGGGATTAATTTTGTCTCTAAGCAGGATTTGCCTTTGCTCCGTGAAAATCTTAAAAAGTGTCCAGATAAAGAGTATTTTGAAAAGGCCATTCAATGGAGCATAGATTCTGGGATGCGAGTGGCACCTATAGAAATTGCAGCCAATCGTTGTATAGAGGTTGATTTTCCACGTGATTTGCAAAAGGCTAATCAACTAATAGCAGATTGGATGAAAGAGGACAAATCCACATAATTTGTGGCCTGTCGATGAGGTTTTTTTTGGATTTCCAACAAATCTTCAAGGGGAATTTCAGTTACTTCATAGCGCTGATGCAATGTTGATAGCATTTGTGCTTCCATCTGTTCTTTTGTGGAAAATTGCTCTTTTAGGGTGCAGAGAAAATCGGTATGCGCGCGCGCGTTACGATAATTAGGGGTCTTTTTGGGTAGAAGTAAATAGTCCATTGCAAGCGGATCGAAGTCCCATAAAAAAGATGTGTGATGCGAGATGCGGTCACGTCGAATGTACTGTGCGTTGCCTCCAAACTTGCGAGTTCCAAATACGTAATCATTTTCGAGTAGTTGAAACTCTTCCCCACAAAAAACATTTGTATAAAAACGCTTAGCCCACTGGTGGATATGCTCAGGATAGGCGGGTGCTTGTAAAAGATTGTTTTGTACAATAAAAGAAACAAAATAGGTATTTGCATCCACATAAACAGTCCCTCCTCCACTATAGCGACGAATGACTGGAATGGGTGTTTCTTCGAGTTTAGAAAGATTGAGAAGATGCTCAACTTGTCCTGAAATGCCCATCACAATGGCCGGTTCAACAGACGCATTAAGCAAGCACCAATTGCGCGAATCTGTTCTTAACAATGCTTCTTCAATTTGCAATTGTTGAAAGATTGAGCAGCCTTCTAAAAAAGCGATGTGCATGAGTGGTTTTTCGAATGCACTTAATCCTTGCATGGATGCCTTAAGTTTCTATTGTGCGAGGTTTAGCGAGGGCAATCATCAAGATGGAAATGTCAGCAGGGGATACTCCTGAAATGCGGGAAGCTTGTCCAAGAGTAAAAGGAAAGTGCTTTTTCAGCTTTTCTTTTGCCTCATTGCGCAAACCTGAAACAGATGAGAAGTCGAATTTTTCAGGAATGCGGATATTCTCAAGATGCTCAAATTTGGCGACTTCTCCTTTTTGCCTTTCGATATAGCCGGCATAAGAAAGATCCAATTCGATTTGCATGTTGATATCTTCACCATGATCAATCACATCATCGGGATAGTCATTCAATAAGGATTGATAGGTGATCTCAGGTCTACAGAGAAGCTGTGCTAAAGAATAACCCTTACCATTTAACTGTTTAAAGACTTTTCCAAGACGTGCTGTTTCTTCCTGCATCATTTTCTTTTTATGTTGCAGGCGCGCATATTGTTCAGTATTGATAATCCCTTTTTCGTAGCCATAATGGCGGAGACGGAGGTCTGCATTATCTTGACGAAGCAAAAGGCGATGCTCTGCACGGCTGGTAAACATCCGATACGGTTCATCAAGTTTTTTTGTGATCAGGTCGTCAATCATGACACCAATGTAAGCTTCGCTTCTGCTTAGAATTAAAGGTGGTTGACTTAGAGCTTTGCTCGCGGCATTAATCCCAGCAATTAACCCCTGGCCCGCAGCTTCTTCATAGCCTGAAGTTCCGTTGATTTGTCCCGCTAAGAATAACCCTTCTAGGTGTGTTGTTTCTAGAGAAGCAGTCATCTGCCCACTAGTTACATAATCATATTCAATCGCATAGGCGGGGCGCATGATTTCTGCGTTTCTAAGCGCAGGAATACTCTGAATAAAAGCAAGCTGAACATCAAAAGGAAGCGAGGATGAGACACCATTGACATAGATCTCTTCTGTTTGCAAGCCTTCCGGTTCTAAAAAGATTTGGTGACGCTCTTTGTCAGAAAAGCGGACAACTTTATCTTCAATCGAAGGGCAGTAACGCGTGCCGATCCCTTTGATTTGGCCCGAATACATGGGTGAGCGATGAATATTCGCTAAGATAATTTGCTTGGTTTCTTCCGTTGTATAAGTAATATGGCAAGATACTTGCGGAAGGCGAGGACGCTCCACCTCATCAAACGAAAATTTAACGTTTGGATCACCAGGTTGTTCTTCAGTTAAGCTGAAATCGATCGAACGGCGATTGACTCTTGGTGGAGTGCCCGTTTTTAAGCGACCAAGTTTAAACCCGAATTTTTCAAGACTAGCCGAAAGTCCGACTGAAGGTTGATCTCCCGCGCGGCCACCCGAATAGTTTGTCTCTCCAATATGGAGAAGACCGCGTAAGAAAGTTCCTGAAGAGATGATCAATGTCGAGGTGTAATAGATGATACCTTCTTTAGTGATCACGCCTTGGATGCGATCATTTTCAACGATCAGATCCTCAATAGTGCCTTGTTTGATCTCTAAATTAGGTTGTTTCTCGAGGCGGTATTTCACTTCCATTTGGTAGGCATTTTTGTCCGCTTGTGCGCGGGGGGCCCATACAGAAGGTCCTCGAGTAGAATTGAGCATGCGGTATTGGATGCCAGTGACATCCGTCACTTTCCCCATGATGCCACCTAAGGCATCAATTTCACGAACGATGTGTCCTTTCGCAATTCCGCCAATGGCAGGATTGCAACTCATTTTCCCGATTGTATCGAGATTCATGGTGAGTAGGAGTGTTTGAGCACCCATGCCGGATGCAGCAAAAGCGGCTTCGCAACCTGCGTGGCCTCCGCCCATGACTATGACATCGTATTTTTTTGGAAATTTCCACATATTCAGTTACTTGATGCAAAGGAACGTTTTTCCTTCCCGCGCAGCATTAAGTCGTTTGCGGGAAGGAAAGACTACCTATTTGGTTTTATGACGATCGCGGCGGCTGCGTTTTTTACGCTTATGCTTGGATATTTTCGCCTTTCTCTTCTTTTTTACAGACGACATATTGTCTCCAGTTAGATCACGATTAAAATAAATCACAGAAATGCTGTGCTTGCGCAAATGAAGCAAAGTAAAGCATTTGTGTTGAATTCACCCCACGTATGGTATTTCAAACAATAATAAAAAGTAAAGGGCTATTTTTCCGCATATCGCCTCTCAAATACAAAATCTTTATCGAGGGAAAGAGGTAGTGTTAAAATAGTGAATATTTCTAAAATCTTTTGCATGTATGAAAGCTAAAGAAGAGCTACCCAAATGATGATCAAACGTTTTTTTATTTTATTTATGCTTTCAATTAGTCTCTTAAAAGCAGACGTCCAAAAAACGGAGTCTATTTCACAAGAAGATTTCAAAAAACTTGAAAGTTTTTTTGATTATCTCATTGCTGAGAAAAGCCTGTTTCGAAACTTTTCCTGTGCTTTCAAAAATTCTAGTTAACAGCACTGTAAATATTTTTTATATCATCAGGGCTGCTCTAGTAGCTGCGAGCAGTCTATGCACCGTCGGTGAATAGCTTCACAAAAGTTTCAAAGTAATGTTTTTCTTTAAAAGCTTTTTGAAGATTAGATTGGGCGTTTCTAAAGCATTGCACAATCTTCTTATTTTCTTTTTCATTCGATTTGTGATCAATGACCATGCAACCGGGAATTAAATAAGTACTCAAATATCGATTCCATTCTGAGAAGTGTAAAGGAACTAACTTTTGAATAGGACTTCTGTTTGTAAAGGCTATCGCATTATTTCTTCCGAATCCTAGCAAGATTCCCAGCAAAATTGGATTACGGGCGCTGATATACTCTATTCTTTTTGGATGGCAGAGATCTTCTAAAAAATCATTAGCAGTTAGGTTTGAATTTGAATCTTTCTGAAATAAATCTAGATTTTTCTCGATCACTTTTTTTGCTGCTTTTTTGTTTATGATCACGAGGATGTTATATTCGGCTATAAATCTAAATGCAAAGTGCTTAGAAGAAAAAAGGTGTGCGTATTGTTTCCAGGTATTCCACCCATTCCTTTCAATCGAGTAGGTATATCGTTTAAAAAAAGCAGGGAGTATAAATGGTAACGGAATTTTCGAAAGGTCATAAAACTGTTCAATAGAAACAGGTTTTTCTCCACATAAGGTGTATCCAATCGTAGAATGATGGATTAAATAATCAAAAAATCTTTCAAGTTGTTGAAAATCTTTTTGAGAGACTTCCGAAGTATATGCTTGTAAAAAAACAATTTGTAAAATACTGGAATAAAATAAAAAATTTTTCATTTAAGAAAGTGCCTGCAGGATTTAACTTAATTACAGAACATGAGAACGCACAATCAGTGTTAAATACTTGCCCTCTTGTCTTCAGAAAGAAAGAGGGCTTTTCAAATGAGATAAGATTGCTAAAAGCTTTAGTTATTGTTTGCCTGGGAAAAGAAGATTAAAACAAAATCCACAAATTAGCGGAAATCCGCATCTCCAGCAATTTTCAGAAGACATTTTAACTGCGTCAAAATAGACCCCTTCTTCATCCATTTCTAAATGGTTAATAGGAATTAACTGCTCTTCAAAATTGATGAAAATTCCATTTTTAGCAATTTGTACCAACCCTGGTTTTAAATAAATTTTATTGCCATCAATTTTAGCAATCGAGCAGTTGTCATTTGATGCATAAGAAAATGCGGAGATTGAAATAAAAATCATTAGAATAAAAAAAATAATTGGTCGATAAATCTTAGTCATAATGTTTCCTTTTTGTATAAATTCAAAAAAAAACAAGTGGCATGTAAAATTTTTAACTTTAAATAGAGTAAGAAAAATAATCAACGCTTTTAGATTTTTTTCTTACTCTACGAATCGCAAACGTCTCATGTCTAGCAGATCTTTCTTATTAGAATGCCCTGATCTTTATGTATGGATATCCGACATTAATCTATAATTTGTATCCTTCTTCAGGATAAAAGGAATGCCAGCGAACTCATAATTGTAATGATGATTTTCGTTTACAATTTTAGCTGATCTTTTCAACAATCTCTTTTTTCGATAAAATTTTCCTTTTCTGATCCTCATTTAATCGCTGTGACCAATGTATTTCAGTATGGTAAGCCAAGATCCGATCAAAAGTGGGAGACGCAAGCTTTACAATGACTTTTTCCTTTCTGTTTATAAGAAGATGCATTAAAAGGGATGCATTGAAAAGGAAATCGATCATGCTAAGTACGAAAGAAAAATGGATAAATTGGAATGAAGAGGGTTTGCTTCCAGGTCCAGATGAAACGGAACAATCTTTTTTAGAAAGAGCTCATTACTGCCTCAATCTAAAACAACAGATTGCGCAAGCTTTAGGGTCAGCCATCCCATTCCAGGAAGAGGACCTTGCCAATCAATCTTTTTTTCAACCCATTTGGGAGAAGACAGATGCGCTATATGGGATGAAGCCTAGTTGGGTTCCTCTTTTTTTTAGCAATGTCAAACTCGCTCCTTGGCATGGAGGCTGTGCGTGGATTTTTCAGCTCAGTGAGACAGAACCTTTATCCGCCCTTTTGCAATTGCGCAAAAATTTTGCTTACCAACAGAAATACTTAGGCTTGTATGATCGCAATGAGCTCATTGCACATGAACTTGTGCATGTAGGAAGAATGGCTTATCAAGAACCCCAGTTTGAAGAGTTTTTCGCATATCAAACATCCGATTCCTGGTTTCGACGCCTATTTGGTCCTCTCATTCAATCTTCTTATGAAAGTTTATTGTTCGTTTTTTCTCTTTTTTTTGTGCTAATCCTTCAACTTTGGATTCCGCAGGAACCTTTTGCGCAAATCGCGATGTTTCTGCCCATATTATTAATGGCTTATGCTTTGGGAAGGCTTGCTTTCCGGTGGGTGCAATTTAATCAAGCCAAGCAAAAACTTTTTCAACTTTTTCAAAATAAGGAAAAAGCCTGGCATGTCTTGTATCGTTTGACTGATCGCGAAATCAAAACCGTTGGGAAGTTGTCGCCAGAGAAAATCCTTGCCTATTTTGAAGAACACCAAGAAGATTCTTTCCGGTTAAAAGTGCTTTGGTTAACACGATTTTCGAAATAAGCGTCTTTGCTGGGTATTTCCGAGGTTTAGCTCTGCGCGATATTTAGAAACTGTGCGTCGTGCGCAATGAATGCCTTTAATCTCTAGGAGATCAGAGATTTTATGATCTGACAAAGGTTTAGATTTGTCCTCCTTGTCAATGATATCTTTTATTGCCTCTCGGACTGTTTCTGCCGAAATATCGGAAACTTCATCGGTCATGTAAGCATTAGTAAAAAAGAATCGAAAGGGGAGGAGTCCGCGTGGGGTTTCCACATATTTCCCCGCTACAGCACGTGCCACTGTTGATTCATGCAAGCCTAAATTATC
>NZ_JBFWIR010000039.1:0-30082 GCF_050255895.1 Parachlamydia sp. | reverse complement strand
CCACAAGAATTCATAACAATTTGTTTCAAAATAAAATTACACGATCGCGTTTTCTGTGCTATTTATTAGACTGATGACCACCACGTCTTTTTCGGGTTGCCAAAAGTCACCACCTTCTGTTTCCAATGTAGAATGATAACTCCATCCTTTGGGGATTATTATTTGATGAGGAGAGGCCCCTTCTAAAGAAAAGAGAAAGAGAGTCTGAGAGTAATCAGAATGGCCTAGGTCTGTCGTGTTGGTTCCAACCAATAGAGTTTTACCATCTGAAGAAAATCTTAATGTGGTTGTTGAAAATATAGCTTCATAGCCCTTAGAAAGCTCTTTTAGTTCATATTCTCCATTTTTATCCCATGAGGCGATAAAAACCCTGCCTTTTTCTATAAAGGCTAGTTTATCCTGGTGAGGGTGCCAAACAATTTCTGCAGTCTTACCGCGAATCGTAAGGTGTTTTGTGATGTTAAATGTTTTTTTTGAATCAACAGAACACACTCTTAAATCACAAGGATTTGTAGATACATCATTTAAGAACGAAAGATAGGCAACATATAGGCCTGTTTTGGAGAGCGCAAACTGAAAGGATAGAGGATCATTTTCATTAATAGGTGCGATGATGTTACATTCGCCTGTTCTTAAATTGACTGAAGCGATTTTTCCAAATACTGGAATATTAAGCTGTGAAGGAGGACTCTCACTTGAATACAAACAAACTGTGGTTTCTTGATTTTTTTGGTTGCTATCACTTAGAGTACCAGCATGTTCTAAAGGAAGAATGGGGATATAAACAAGGCTGCTATCGGGACTCCAATAAGGACGATCCACTAATCCACACAGATTTGTTCTAATCGCATTCTTACAAGCAAGAGATGATTGTGCTGAGGCTATATCATGAATCCATAAATTGGAAAATCCCTCTTTGTCACAATAAAAAGCTATTTTCTGACCATCAGGAGAAAAACAGGGGCGCCAACAATTTGCATCCTTAGGTCCAATTTGCGTGGTCTTTCCGGATTCTAGTTCATAGATGTAAAGATAACTGTGGAGTCTGTTAAAAGGAACTCCGGTAGGCATGATGTAAGCATCATCAGGAAAACCTTCTAAAGGTTTTTGATGAACTGTGTATATAATAGATTGTCCATTAGGATGAACAGCAATTTTTTCATGGCTTCCTATCTCTTTCGGAAGAAATGTAATTTGGAAAAGATCTTCTTGTGGAAGAGCGGAGAGAAAATTTTGGAGAGCTATTACAGAAAGCAAGATAATTGGAACCATTTTCTTATACATGAATCCCTCTCTTTTGTGGATTTAGTTTAAACAAGAAAATAATTTTTTTCTATTCAAAATAATTTTTTCTTAAGAGGGTGCCTCGTTAGTTAAGTCATATGATAAAGGCTTCTAAATAAACTGCTAAGCTATAACTATTTCAGCCTTAATTTTAGGTCGATTTCTCAATCACAAAGAGACCATTTATGTTTACCAGATCAGGGAAAGGTGCAAGCAAAAATCTAGAGCAAAGCTCTTTGATTGAGTCTGAAAAAATTTGTTAAAAAGCGTGCCTAATGGCAACAAATATATGTGGGGATTTGGCGAAATCATTCGTCCGGTTTTCCCTTCGCATAGGTGAATTTATTCAGATAGTTACCATCTGCATCATACACAGTAACAAGACCAAATCCTTCTGCAACTTCGCTAATTGGGGTTTTTTCCCCTTTTTTGTAATACTTTCCTTTGAGAAGTTTGCCATGATCATATTCTTCAATCATCATCAAATTGCCATCGAGATAATAGGCTAGAGCAATTCCATTTTTCTTATTATTGCTCATCTCGCGTTGACTTTCTAATTGTCCATTGCGGTACCACGTTTTGCATACCCCTTGAATTTTATCTTCATACCATTGAATAGAAAGAAGAGGTTGAGGGATTTGGCTGCTAAACAATTGTTGGTAGTATTCGACTTCTTCCCCATGTTTTTTTTGGTTGAGCATATGGTAGGTATTGACGAGGAACCCTCTTTCATCAAAGACACATACTTTTCCTTCGAGTACGCCATTTTGATATTGTTGGAATTCATACACGCTTTCTCGGTTGAAAACAGCGCGAATTCCGTTTCCGTTTTCGATTTGGGCAATGAGGTTGTTCGATTTGTCAAAATAAAAGGCGGTGACAAGCAAGTCATTGCAATAGATCTCTTCAGAAGCCACTTGACAAGGAGCCCAATATCTTTTGGCGACCCCTTCTTTTTTGCCTTCCACGTAATGTGTAACTTGGAGAAGTTCACCGTTATCTAGAAAAATTTCGGCATCTCCCTCAATTTTATCATCTTTATAAAAAATGCGTTTCCACAACTTTCCATTGGAATGATAATATAGAGATTCTCCCTCGAGGATTCCTTTGTAATAGCAAATACAGGCTTCAATACAACCTTCCTCACTCCACACTTTTGCAATTCCATCGAATAACCAACTTTTTTCAGCAGCTGTATTGATGTCAGCTACACCGCCAATGACTTTAGCTGCTAGCTTAAGCTTTCCTGTGGGATACCATTCTTTATATTCTCCAAAAGCGCGGTTATTGACCACTTCCAGATACTGCTGGATTTGCCCATTGGGGTGATAACTTGTGATTAAAGCTCTTGCATTACCAAACTCATCCTTTCCATACACCCGCATCACTTTTTGATAGGGTTGATTTGTCATGAAGTCGACATTTTCATATTGTTTAACACGCTCACGACTTGTAAATGTCTCCGAGAGGCCGTTTTGATCGATGATATTAATTGTAGAGAGTTCATCTGGATTATATTCACAATAGAAATAGCGTGCGCATCCTGTGAAGAGAAGGAGACTTAAGAGACATAAGGATCGAATGGACATGATTATAAGATTTCTCGCTTTAAGAGTTTCATGTTAAGGGCAAAAGTTTCGTTTTTATTAACCGAAGCTTTTTTCTCTAAGCTGAAATCAATTATAATCAGTTGAGGACGATTTGGTCCAGCTTCATGTTCGCCGATCTTTTGTCCCTCAATGAGAGCTAGAATGGTGGCAAGATCTGAAGCATCCACCTCTACTGGGTGAACCTGTGTGACAATGGTCTCTTGGAAACCCGGGAGGGTATCTACCACGCCTTCTGAAAAAAGAAGTTTGTTTCCTGGTCCAGTTAAGAAATCAAGCCGTTTGCGTACATTTTCATCACCCGCATAATTTTTGTTTTCAATCACATCTTTTAAGCTTTGAATTTCTGGCTTAAGAAATGTCAATTGCTCCAGCTGTTTATCAATATAAAAGCGATCAGCTTCTCTAAAATGGTTGCTGACAGCCTTATTGTTTGCCTGTCTCTTTGCTTGTAAAAAAACCTGATTCTCTGTTTCTTCAATCGAATTTTTCAAGGAATCTACCGCATTTTCATTAGAAAAAAAGTAGATTGTTGAAAGAAATAAAGGCAAAGCTCCAAGAAGCATGAGGTAGAGCAAGAGTCTATTTTGAGGAATTTGACTGAACATATCGTCTCACTTAATAGATGATGGGTATAACGTGCGATCTTTTAAGAAAAAAGAAGTGTGGTAGCGACCTCGGTTTGTGCCCCATTTAATCTCCCCCTTCGGATCAACCATTTCATTGGGAGCAATCAGTGAATCGTGAAATTCTCGTGCTTGCGTGGGAGTTGGAGCTGAAAAATCCAGATCGACACGCACTTGGTAAATTTCGTTTTTTTTACTTTTATCTGGTTTTTTGACCATCTTGTAAGTAAAGCTTTCAATTTTTAAGCCTTCTATTTTTTGTTCATCAGCATTTTCAGATGGGTTAAAGGAGGGGTGTTTAGCTAGCCAAGCTAAAACATCGCTGACAGCAGGCGTATTAGGAAATAAAGGATAAGAATCAGGAGATGTACTGACTAAGCTATTTAAAAACTGAACACGTGCAGAAAGATCATCAATAGACAGTTCCATAGGATCTAAATCTTCGTCGGTCGAAATAGGTTCTAATCCATTTTTTTTACGAAATAGCTCTTCGAACTCGGGGTATGATTGATGCATGGAAGCGAGTAGATTGACATAATCTGTGCGAAGATGGTCGGTTTGTTTACTGAGGTAGGCCGATCCAAAACAGTAAAGGGCAAAAGCAAGAAAAACGCAGGCACCAAAATAGGTCACAATCGATTTTTTTAAGCGTTTCCATGGGTGAGGATAGTTGTATTGTTTTTGCCGAAAATTAATCTGTTCTTTCCAGTTTGGAAGCCCTGTTAGAGCAATCCCAATAGGAATCGCATAAGATTGCAGTTCTTCTCGATTTAATATAAAGTTTTGATGTTCAATTGGTTGTAAAATCTTTAATTGCAGGTTTTGACAAATTTCATTGATTAATTCGGGATATTGTCCAATTTCCCCAGTTAAGAAAACTTCTTGGGGTTCAAATCCTTTAATCTGCTTTGAGATTCCTAAAACGATGCGCGTAACGTCAATTCTTAAGCGGTCTAGGTTTTCTGCAAAGCTTGGGAGATTCTTAAGCTCGTCCGATTTTAGAGAAGCAAAGGATCTTTCTTTAAATAAGGGATCTTGTAAGAGATCTTGCTGAAAAGCTTGCACAAGTTGTTCTATTCCACGCGGAACAGACTGGGCTGCAATAACCCTGCCTTCCTCAGCCATGACGCAAGAGGTTCCGGAGCTTCCGATGTGTAAAATTAATTGGGGCCCAGATAAGTCGCAAAACTGTGAACTAAACGCTGCAAGTGCAGCGGGCGCGCATGAAAGTAATTCTGGTTCCACATGAAATGTATTCCACTTGGCGAGCTCTTTCTCGACGTAATCTTTTCGGGCTGCAATGATCGTTAATTTAGAGCCATCTGTGGTTGTTCCAAGTTTTGTCCATTCAACAATGGCATTTTCAACAGGAAAAGGAAGGAGAGGTTCTGATTGAAAATCAATAATCGACGCAATTTCTTGCTCTTTTTTAAGTTTGACTTCTAACGGACGAATGAGGACTTCATCGGTTTTTAAAGCGACCCCTACAAGAGCATTTGCCGAAAGGGTATTAATTGTCTGTGCTGTCTCCTGGGAAAAAAAAGAGGAGTTGCTTCCATTAGATAATGTTTCGGAAAAAAGGATTCGAATCAGAGAAGGCTTGCCTTTAACTTCTGTTAATAAGATGCCCTTTAATTTGTTGGATTCGATATCCAAACCCAAAACATGCAAAGCGTTGGGTGAATCTAGCATGAAAAAATACTCTGTGATTTTGATCTAGGTTGTCAAAACCATAGATCAAAAATCAAGAGTATTCAAGATAAATCTTTCAATCTTAGTAAGATTTGTTCGTTTGCCTATTTAACGTGCGAATAGACAAGGTCATTTTTGTCATGTTCATCTAAAAACAATTTCCACTCGTCTGCTTGATGACTAAACTCTTCCAAAACGTCAATGAAAGTTCTGTGAGAAAGATTTTCGATATTACCAGTATAATTGAGGAAAATTTTAAATTGCCCTTCATCCATTGTTAAAAAAGTTTCAAGGGCGCTGTCATCAAAAGGGGCTTTACCAGTCAGGCATCGACGTACACTTTTTGGAATAAAGTTTCCGCCAAAATAGACCTGAGTGAGGAGTGAAATTTGTGAGATATGATCTGTTTTAACGAAGATATCAGATCCCATTAGCGAAATCTGAACGCAGTCTTCGTCATGTAGCCTATCGAATAGTTTTTTCAATTCACTATCTAGTATCATAACCGCACCATTTTGAGAACGTTATATTGAAGATAATTAAGAGCTAATACTCAATTATCTTTTATACTTTAATTATAATCGAAAAAACATATAAAATAAATTAAATTATTGGTTATTTTAATTTAAGTTCTATTAGCACTTTTTCCCATTTTTGCAAGAGTCGCTTGCGATATTTTTGAGAAAAAGCCGCAATTTTTTTCCTTTGAAACGTATAGTCTGTATGATTGGCTTTATATTGCAAGTCCTGCCAAGAGTCAAAATAAATAAAAAGAGGAGCATGTAATTGATTGTACCACTCCGATAAATGGATGAGGTTGTGATTGATAAGGTATGAGATATCTTGGTGGAAGAAGGTATTTTTTAGGGACAGTTCGAAAAGAAAGCTGGGTGAAGGAATAAAATAAGGAATTCCTAGCTGCAAATTTTCGAACAAGGAGAGATTAGACCAGGCATAAGGAATATGGATAATTCCTTTAAAATCTTTTAAGTCATAGGGACCATTATAACGTCCACAATAATTCGAAAGTCCCAGAGAATTGCAATGCCCAGACAAATCCATGAAATGGGTTTCATTATGATAGGGTGGAAGGAAAAAGGATTGGGGTTTAGAGACCATTGAAGGAATAAGCGAGTGTTTTGATTCTTGGCATGTTGTTAAACCTGGAGTAATGGTGAGTTTTCCTGTATGGACACCTTTGCTTAAGGCATAGTAATGTTCGAATTCTGTGTATGCAATCACTTTTACGTTGCTTTGAGAATGAGCTTTGGAAAAAAGAGAGTAATATTCAGGATCGGGAAATGTGCAATCTAAGCTTGCTTGATCCGTGTAATCAAAGCGATTGCATATCCAAACGATGAGAGGTTTTTTCCAATGATTTTGCAAAAAAATGCGTGCTAGTGGAGCTGTGTCTGTTGTGATAATGGCGTCAAAAGTTTCAAAAAAGGGTTTGTGCAATTGCCAGATTCTTTCTGCACGTGCATGATCGATATTGTATAAGGCACATCCTTGAGCTTGTCCATCAAACCATCCTGGAGGCAAATCTGGAATAAACCATGTTGTGAGATCAAGGGAAAATTCTTGAGCTAGAGCTTCTACTTCTGTTTGACATCCCCGATGAAAAGTGAGATGCAAGACCTTAGGAGATGCGTTTAACATGCTAATGTTGAATATAATAAATATAAAGTAGATGAATGCGATATTTTTTTTCATTTTATGAAATTCTTTTTGATGATGTTAGTTTTTATCTTTCACCATCTCACAAAAATGCTCTATGAGATGGTGTAGATGCGTGCATGATTTTATTTTTTTCGTAACATCACTTGATATTCATCCATGACGATTTCAAAACCATGATCGAGCAAATAGGGAAGAGAATATTTCGCTTTGCCTAAGCCTGAACGATCTCCATATTTTCTTGGGGTTTGATTGCGCACGTCATCGATTAAAATAATGCCGTTTTTGGCAATGAGATTACGTTGGACAATGATTTTGGCTTCATTCAACTGTAATTCAGCGGTTGGTTCAATGGGTGTCATGTCTCCTGTATCTAAATAAAGGAGATCAATTCCATCCGGAAAAGAGCACTTCTTTAAATAATCTTCCGAAGAAGCAACGTGGTAAGTGAGAATATCTTTAAAGTCATATGTCATAATTTTGCAGCGTGTAATGTGCTGGGGAATTAAATCTACCGTATGAAATTGTGGCTGAAGATGATGGAGACATGTGGCCGCCATGCGTGTGAAAAAGCCTGCGCCCCAATCCCAGTTTTCAGGTTGTTGAGGTGTCCAATAAGTCGGATTGCTAGAATTACAGCCGGGGTGTCCACCATGTGTAAAGCTACGGGATGTTCCCAACTCAACAATCACTTTCCCGTCATTTGCAACAAAATGTTCAAAAGCTGCTTTGAACGTTTCATAGCGAGATTTTGGAATTGTTTCATATGCGCTCCAATCTTCTCCCACATAGGTTCCTTGTTCAAGGTAGTCTTTATAGGGATTTAATAAAGCTTCAACAGAATAATCAGCAAAAGCAAAACATGGAATCAAGCAGGCAATCATGCCGTAAATAATCGCTTTCATAGGTACTCCTGAGGTTCATAAAAGATGTTTCTGTTTGTTCAAAATAAGTGTTGCTCACTTTTACAATAAATTTGCGTATTTGACAAATTAATTATTTTGTGATTTGATCACTGGAAACAAGAAAAAGCCGTTTTAAAAATAGTAACAAGAGGTTTCTGTATGTTAACTAGAAGTTTAAAGATTCTAATCGGTTTGTGTTTGTTATTTAGCCACTCTCTTTATGCTGCTAATGTTGGTTTGCTTGTGATGGCTACAGGAAAGTATGTTTCCTTCGTTCCTCCTTTGGTTAAGTCTGCCGATCATTTTTTTTGTAAAAACCATAAGGTAACCTACTTTGTATTCACAGATGGATATTTAGAGCCGATGCCAAATGTTGTGCCCATTTTCCACGCTAAGATGGGATGGCCATATGATACCATGATGCGTTATCACGTTTATGATATGCATCGAGATGCTTTTGCTGGACAAGATTATTTGTACGCATGTGATGCTGATATGCTCTTTGTTGGTGAGGTAGGGGATGAAATTTTAGGAAACCGCGTAGCTACAAGGCATCCAGGCTTTATTAACCGGCCTAAGAGTAGCTATACCTATGAAAGAAATCCTCTTTCTACAGCTTACATTCCTCAAGGAGAAGGCAACGATTATTTCGCGGGGGGATTTTATGGTGGAACTAAAGATGAATTCTTAAATATTGTCCACACCAATGCAGTAAATATTGATCAAGATATGCAAAATGGGATTATTGCCGTATGGCACGATGAAAGTCATTGGAATCGATTTTGTATCAACAATCCTCCAACAGTTATTTTGTCTCCTTCCTATTGCTATCCGCAGGGCTTGAGAATTCCCTTTTTGCCAAAATTGATTGCATTGGATAAAAATCATGAAGAAATGCGAAAGGGATAAATTAAGTTATGAAATTAAAACATTTAATGGCGTTATTGTTCGTTTTTTGGGCATTTGCATTAGAAGCTAAGCTTCCAGAAAAAGAGATGGTTTTTATTGTACCATCTTATAAAAATGTGCATTGGCACCATGCGAACTTGCATTCTCTGCTTTCACAAGAATACGACAATTACCGCATTATCTATATTGATGATCATTCAACTGATAACACAGGGGCAGTTGTCGAATCTTATTTGATTGACAATATGATTCCTTATCAACTCATCGAATTTGATGAATCCGAGGACTATCGGGAATCAATTCTTCGCTTCTCTGAAGAAGTGAATCGAGAGCCGCATTTTTTTACATTGGTAATCAATAAAAAACGGTGTGGGGCTCTCGAAAACATCACAAGAGCTGTTCATAGTTGTCAAGACTACGAAATTGCGGTTACAGTTGATGGAGATGATTGGCTGCATGATCCACAAGTGTTGGATACACTCAATGAGGCTTATGAAGGAGATGTGTGGATGACGCATGGAACACTCATTCATTATCCTACACGTGTATTGGGTTGGTCAGAGCCAATTCCTCAAGACATTATCAAACGCAATGCATTTAGAGAATTTAAAAAATGTCCTTCGCATTTGAGAACTTTCTATGCGTGGATTTACAAAAAAATCAAACTTGAAGATCTGCGCTATGAAGGAAAATTTTTTCCTATGACATGGGATATGGCAATGATGTTTCCTATTGCAGAAATGTGTGGAGAAAGACATGCCTTCATTTCTCGTCCTGTCTATTGGTATAACATCGTCAATCAAATCAATGACAATAAAGTCAATCCTCAGTTACAAAACAATTTAGATCGTTACATCCGAAAGATGCCTCGTTATGAAAGATTGGAAGACTAACTATGAAAAAAACACCTTTCATTTTACGAGTGATATGTGTGTGTTATGTGCTTTTGGGAGCTTTGCTCCCAAACAGCCACCTAGAAGCTTTTGATAAAGTCGTGATTTGGGGACATAAGTTACATAGTCATACCCATTCGTATATTCACAACAGCTTTTATCAAGCTTTTAAACATTTGGGTTATACAACCTATTGGTTCGATGACCTAGATTATGTGGGGAATTTCGATTTTGCCAACTCTCTATTTATTACGGAAGGGCAAGCAGACCAGAATATTCCCATTAGACATGACTGTCAGTATATTTTACACAATTGCACTGCGCCAAAATATCAAGCTTTAAAACCTGAAAATTGGGTGATTTTGCAAGTCTATACAGACAGCGTGCTGGAGCGGCCTGATGCAATGAAAATGGAACCCTGCATCTATTTTGATTTGGTGGAGCGATGTCTCTATATGCCTTGGGCAACCGATCTATTTCCACATGAAATCGAGCAAATGAAACAAAAAATTGCGTCTCAAGTTATTCAGAAAACAATTTACTGGATTGGAACTGTTGGAGGAGGAGAATTTGGCAATCAAAGCCGTCTCGATCCTTTTATCCAAGCTTGCCGCGAAAACGGAATTCAATTTAGTCAACTTACAGGTATTAGTACTGAGAAGGCTGTGGATTTGATCTGCCAATCTTATATAGCTCCCACAATTGTTGGAGAATGGCAAGAAAAAGTGGGATATATTCCTTGCCGAATTTTTAAAAATATTAGCTATGGGAAAATGGGCGTCACCAATTCTCAGCGTGTACATGAGTTGTTTGAAGGCAAAATTGTGTACAATGCAGATACCTATCAACTCTTTTATGATGCCAAAAGGCATCTTGAAACCATGCCTCTGCAGGAAATTTATGATTTGATGGATCTAGTCAAAACCAAGCACACATATTTGAATCGAGTCAAAACGATGCTTGATTTTGCAGATTTAGTCAAAATAGCCTATCAAGATTAAGCCGAGCGTGTAGTGAGAAAATATTTTTGACTATCTTCGATCACGTATGAGGATAGCCCAGCGATGCCGATTAAATTTGTAATCAGCATGAGAGAAATCGAAATATCTGCTAACATCCAAACCAGTTCGACTTGGGCTAAAGCTCCCACTGGAATAAGTAAAATGTAAACATATTTAAACCACAGCGTTGAACGATCTCCACACAGAAAAGCGATTGCTTTTTCGGCGCAGCATGACCATGCTAAAATTGTTGTGTAGCCAAATAGTGCTAAAGCAACCATCACAAGATAGGCCCCTAGATCGCTCCCTAATCCTTTTTGAAATGCGTAGGTGACCATATTGGTACTTTGCAAATCAGGCTGATTCCAGGCCCCTGTAACCAAAAGAGTAAGACCTGTTGTTGTGCAGACTAGCATCACTAAAAGGGGAGCGGCCAAAGTGGCGATCCCATCAATCACAGGATTCGATGTACGGGCGCTTGCTTGCAAAATAGGGACAATACCCGTACCGGCATCAGTTGCAAAAAGTCCTCTTTCAAAACCGACAGTTAAAGCTTTTAAAACACTATATCCTAAAATGCCACCCACTGCAGGTTTAAAGGCAAAAGCTGATTCAAACATGAGTTGAAAAGCTGCCGGAATGCTTTCATAATGCATGATTAGAATCAGTAGGGCACCTCCCAAATAGAGGGCTGCTTTAAATGGAACAATGATAGAAGCCAATTTGGCAATCCGTTGTATGCCACCTACAATGACGATTCCCACAAGAAAAGCCATGGTAATCCCCATGAATAAAGGGGGGATCCCCATTTTAGCTAGCGGTAAAGAAATGGAATTCACTTGGGCAAAGTTTCCGACAGTTAGGGCGCCTAAGATGGTAAAAATAGAAAAAATGAAACTGAGGGATTTTAATCCGAGCCCATTTTTTAGATAGTACATAGGGCCGCCCACATATTCCCCAGATGCATTGATTTCACGGTATTTAACAGCTAATAAGCAGCTTGCATATTGAATAGCAGCTCCCAAAAATGCCATGACCCACATCCAAACCAAAGCTCCTGGCCCTCCTGTTGATAAAGCAACGGCCATCCCCGAAATATTTCCGGTTCCAAAATTCCCAGCTAAGACAGCTGAAAGAGCTTCAAAGTGACTAATATTGCCTTTCTCACTTTCCCCTTTTTTTAGAAGTTGTTTAAAACTTGTCGAAAGTTTGGAGATTTGCACAAATTTTAACTGATAGGTGAGGTAAAGACCTAAAACAATAATGGAAGGAAAAATGATAAATGCGGTTAAAGTTTCATTCACGAATATCAGTAAACTTTTAAAAGTCAATTCCATATGCTAATCCTCGGAAAAAGAAAAAAATCAATTATCCCATAAAATTGAATTCTTTACAAATAAGGATGGGATACAAAAGTAGGGATCTCTCTTTGAATAAGATTCACTATTTCTCCTGGTTAACAATTTTTATCTTTATGAAAATTACAATTTAAATTAAGGTTCTGATTTTTAATTTTAAAGGTTTGGATGCCAAAACCAAATTTAGACTTTTTTCAATATCAAAATATGACAAGCAAGAGAGATTGGCATTAATCAGAGAGTTCTGTAGTCTATCGTTATAATTTTTATTGGCTAATTAATTTATAAGATCATCAACATAAAGTCTTCGAAGAGAATGATTAGCTCTATATATTTTAAAGGAGGGAGATCGTTATATTATTTTTGAATATCAGAATGAAGACATAACATAACAAATCTTAAACATATAACTTTTGCGAGGGTAGTGTGAGCGACTTTTATGAAAGACAACTCAATTTTATCCTAAAAAAAATCGAAGAATTTGAATTAAACAATGTCCCATTGTCTTGTTTCGTTTATGACTTTGATGGTTTACTATGCTTAATGGAGGATGTTAATCCAAGTTTAGAAAGAAAAATCAGAGTACACTGGTGGGAATTGGAACAAATTCAGACAACAGCCTGTGATCCAGAACAAAAAACAGTGGATTTCAATGAACAAAAAATCATTGAAGAAGCTTTAGAAAGTATTAAGCAGCTAATCCATCGAGAGTTGCTATTGGTTCAAATCAGCGGAAAGCATTCTCGTCCTCTCCGCAAAGTTGAACAATATGATTGGTGAAAACCAATATCCGAAATTTATCAGGAAGAACTCTCCATTCGCATACATCTAACAATTACTTCTTCCTGATTCAAACAAACTTTCACAGAGCTAAAGCCTCCACATGGGCGTTGGCTGATCGCGAAAGGGCTTCAAGATGATAACCTCCTTCCAAAACGGAAATAATGCGACTTTCTGCATATTGATGAGCAATCTGCTTTGTCAATTTGGTGAGCTCTGCAAAATCTATTTCTGTTAGATTAAAGTTTCCTAAAGGATCAAGGTAATGTGCATCAAATCCGGCAGAGATCATGACGAGATCCGGAGCAAAAGATTCCATGGCGGGAATCAATTTTTTATAGAAAGCTTTTAAGATTTCAAAGCGGGCGTTTTCTCCACCCTTTATCGGGCAATTTAGCATTGTTCCAGCCGCTTGTTCTTTTCCGATATCTTGGTTGTCTCCTGTTCCTGGATAAATGCCCTGCTCATGTGTGCTAAAATAAAAGACAGAGGGATCTTCCTCAAAAATATCCTGCGTTCCATCCCCATGGTGAAGATCCCAATCGACAATCAACACCTTCTTAATAGAAGGAACTCTTTTTTGAGCGTAGCGTGCGCCAATGGCAACGTTATTAAACAAGCAAAAACCCTTGCCCTGTGCTTTTTTGGCGTGATGGCCGGGAGGTCTCACAATGCAAAAAGCATTTTGGGCTTCTTTGTTTAATACAGCATCTACAGCTGTTAAAACCCCTCCTACGGCCAGTAAAGCCACGTCAAAAGATTGTGGACAGATGTTCACATCACCCGTGCTTAATGTTGACGACCCATTCGATTCTGCAAATTTAACTTCATTCTGGACCAGGTGGTAATAGTCTTCCTTATGACAAAGCAGGATATCTTCTTTTGTGGCTTTTCGAGGATGGCGCGTATTTTGATCTGTTTTCAAGCCGGATAGAGCTAAGGCTTGTGAGATAACCGTAAAACGTTCGGGGCATTCCACATGAAGAGGTCCCGTTAAATGCTGGAGATAACGCGCGTCTTCAATAATAAGCGTATGTGAAGCAGGCATGTCTTGTTCCTTTCGAAGTTTAGAAAGAACCTGGTTTTTAATCAAAATTCTGCTAAAATAATGACTTTTTTATTTAGCGTGAGTTTGTTGTGTTAAAGTTAGTCCCTGATCATTGGAAAATTATTCTTCGCCAAAATTTTACTCAATGGAAAAAATTAGCTGATTTTCTCGAGCTTGATCCTTCTATTCAGCAGGAGATTTTTAAACGCCCCTCTTTCCCTTTGAATCTTCCTAAACGTTTAGCTGAAAAAATCAAAAAAAACACGCTTGATGATCCGATTTTGAAGCAATTTCTTCCGACATTAGCTGAGCAAAAACAGCTGGCGGGCTTTACTCTTGATCCAGTCGGTGATACGCAATTTACCAAAGCCCCAAAACTTTTGCATAAATACAATGGCAGAGCACTCATCGTCTGCACAAGCGCATGTGTGATGAATTGTCGTTTTTGTTTTAGACAAAATTTTGATTATGAAGTTCAAGAAAAAGGCTTTCAAAAAGAATTAGAACTAATAGCAGCGGATGAGACATTACAGGAGATTATTTTAAGTGGAGGAGACCCTCTTTCGCTGTCGGATACTGTTCTTGTCCATTTATTGGATGCCTTAAGTCATATCAAGCATGTGAAACGGGTCCGTTTTCATACTCGCTTCCCCATTGGGATTCCCGAACGCATCGATGATGCCTTTTTAAACCTGTTTGAAAATCGCCCTTTTATCACTTGGTTTGTTTTGCATACCAACCATCCAAATGAGCTTGATGATCATATTTTTCATCACTTGCATTTACTGCAAAGAAAGGGAGTCATTTTGTTGACTCAATCTGTTTTGCTAAAAGGGGTGAATGATTGTCCTAAAGTTTTATGTGAACTTTTTAATCAATTAGTTAATCGCGGAATCATCCCCTATTACCTTCATCAGTTGGATCGGGTCCAGGGAGGGGCGCACTTTGAGGTTTCTGAAGAAAGGGGAAAAGAGCTCATTCAGGAAATAGCGAAAAGCCTTCCCGGTTATGCAGTTCCCAAATATGTGAGGGAAATAGCCGGGGAGCCTAATAAGACTCCCTTGTTTTAGCTATTATAGGCCACGATAATTTCTTCTTTGATTTGTGGAAAAGGTTTTTCGGGTCCAAAAGTGTAGTCGTAAACCTCTTGACGAATGGCACCGAATTTTTCTTTATCTGTTGGAAGATTCTCTTCAATCGTTTGATAAAGTTTAGAGAATTGTTCTGGAGCAATCTCTGTACCGCAACGAAATAAGTAAAGCCCTCGATCCGTTTTAGAATCTCGCTGTTGTTTATTGAGGAAGAACATCGGTTTGTTAAATGCCAAAAAGTCGTATCCGACGGATGACATATCTCCGATGTAAATATCTGCATAGTCAAGAAGGGGGTAAACCAAAGGAAAATCCTTTAAGAAGACAATATTACTTTTGCCCTGATGTTTGCCTAAAATCTGATAGTAAGCGACGGTATCGTCGAGTTCTAAACGAGGGTGTAGCTTTACAACCAAATTATAATCGCGTGGAAGGTCCTCTAAAATGTGTTTAGATGAATCGAAGAAGCTGGTTGATTCTTCTAAATCTTGCCATGTGGGGGCATATAAAATGGTGGGATTATCGGGATTGAATTGATGTAAAACTTCTTCTTTGATGATTTTATCGTAAAAGGCTTTGTTCTTCTTATAATAAGTATAGCGATAGTTTCCAGTGATGACATAAGCATTTAGGTTCTCGTAGCTCTGGTAATGCTTGAGCTGATCTAGCATGTTTTGACCATAAATCAGCGTTATATCCTCGTTAGCACTTTTTTTTAGGTAAAAACCTTTATCGGAAAATCCATGCGGACAATGCACATTGCGAAGTCTTTTCTGATACTTCATTTCCAAGCTGAAATACTTTTCTCTAAACGCTTTTCGATCCCACAAATCAGACATAAACAAGACATCATAATTCGCGATTAAAAATTCGGGATCAAAAGCATCATAATCCACTTTTTGCGCGTTGAGGCCTGGGTAATATCTAGAGCCTAATTCGTAATCTAATTCGTCGATAAATAAAAGGGGAATGCCCATAAAAATACAGACCACGGCGAGGTGGTCTGTGTAGTGGATGTTTGCAGAAGGGTTAACACCAACCCCTTTTTTTTCTTCAGCCATATGCGTTTAAATCGTTAGAGTTGCGTTTTTTAATGCTTGATGAACAAATTCTGCACGTTTGTGCGGAATTTCTTCCTGAGGAATTTTTTCATCCCCATATTGAAATAGGAGATGAGCTCTTCGGCAAGAGAAAAAGAGTTCGTTCAATTTGTCAATGGTGATACCTGTTAGCCATCCCAAATCGGCTCCGAGCTTTAACAGGCTGATTGCGTTTAGAGCTTCGATAGCTTCTAGTTTATAGGAGTGTACCAGAACACCAAAAGCGCGGCTGACACGATCCATGACTTCCGCATTTTTTTGTTGATGCAAGTGCATACGGGCCGTGCTTTCTTCGACGATCAGTTTGGTCACGAAAGAACGGAGGGATGCGATCACGTTTTCTTCTGTTACGCCAAGTGTGTAGCGATTGCGGATAGCAATGAGATCCCCAATAATTTCGTTTGGATTGCCTTGTAAGCTTGTAATGGTTAAGGTTTCATTTCCTAGGCGTGCGATGATTTCGTTGATTTCACCTGTTTGAATAAGTGCTGAGGGTTGTATTAAGACCGTAACGGTTAGAGCGGTTCCACATTGACTTGGATCAGTGGTAAGAAAACCAAAATTAGGAGAAAAAGCATAAGTCACAACTTTTCCTAATGCGCTTTCTAGCTTAACTAAGCGAGTCCATATTTGTTCAATTTCTCCCTGGCAATCGATCCAGGTGAACTGCATATGATCTTTAACGTTAAGGGCAAGCAAAAATTCTCCCGAAGCTTCAACAATGAAAGCTTCTCCACCGTGCGCTTGTTGATATCCTTCTTCAGATAAAAAATGCTCCACGAGGAATTCTTTTTCCAATGGACCAAGTTCCTCCGAACGAATAAGGACGGGATCTGTGATTTGGTTAGATTGCAAAAGATCGTGACTAACCAGCGAAATAATTTGTTTTTTCTGTTCAGAAGAGAGCTTGATCGGAAATTTAAATTTTTCGATATTTCGGTTTAAGGTTGCCGTTGTCGCTAACCAAATCGTATTGTGGTTATTGGCCCATGGTTTCTTTTGTTGGATCAGAAAATCACTATTTTTCGTCATGGCCTTCCTCCGCATCTTTAGTGAGCTCTTTAATTTGATCGCGCAGCAAGGCTGCTTGTTCATAATCTTCACGTTGTAACGTTTCGTTCAATGCTTCATTCAGAGCTAATAAGCGCAAAGAAGAATTAATAATGGGGGCTTCTTGTGGGGTACGACCAATGTGAAAGGGGATTGATTTTTTATTGCTCGCTAAACGCGCTGGAATTTTATTAGAGCTCACCATGTCGGCTAAAAGAGCTTCTCCAAACACATCGTAGCATGTGCTACAGCCCATACGGGAACCAATGCGAACTTCTTCTAATGTTGTACCGCAATTTCCGCAAGCTAAATTGGCGCCTCCATCTCCGACACTTACGCCACCTTCTTTATGGCTTTGAACGCCGTAGAGCTTTTTCTTAAGTTCGGGGCAATCTGCACACATGCTGATATTGTTAATGCTGTTTCCGATAATTTCGGTATAACGTACCGCTATCGGTTTTTTACATTCTGTGCATTCGAGGGGGCGTTCTGGTTCTCTACCGGGAAAGAGTTGATTCTTTTTTTCTGCCATGATGGTTTTCACTTTTAATATGGATGCAGACCTATGAAGGATAAAACATCGACATATAGGATTAAAAAAATTATGGAAAAGGGATCCCTCTTAGTGAGAAGAATCAAGCTCACTATAGGAAATCAAAAGAATAAAAGTAAAGTGGGGATAAGAAAGAAAAAAATGAGTCTTGATGGACTCGAACCATCAACCCCCTCATTAAAAGTGAGGTGCTCTACCATTGAGCTAAAGACTCTTGAATGTTTTGACCCCAAGGGGATTCGAACCCCTGTTATCGGAATGAAAATCCGGTGTCCTAGACCTGACTAGACGATGGGGCCAGGGGACACAGTCTAGGGCTTGTTTCACTTGGTCACTTGCCCTTAACTTAAAGAAAACTATCTTACCGGACGTCATATTTTTGCGCAAGCATTTTTAAATCGTCGAAATCTCTTTTTCTTTTTTTGCCGCTATTTCATCAGCTAATTTACAATATTTATCTGTCAATTCTTGGATCTCTTTTTCCTGTTTTTTCATTTGATCTTCAGGGAGTTCTCCCGCTGCTTTTTGCTTACGAACCAAATCATTTGCATCGCGACGATGGTTGCGAATTGCAACTTTGGCTTCTTCTTGTTTTTTATGGCAAAGCTTAGCCATCTCTTTACGGAGAGATTCATCCATTGGAGGAATTTTGATACGCACAGCGTTTCCATCCACAATCGGCATAAATCCTAAATTGGCTCTTTCAATCGATTTTCCAATCGCGCCTGCTGTCCCAGCATCGAAAGGTGTAATAAGTAGTTGGCGAGCTTCTGGGCTGTTAATGGTTGCGATATCTCGCAGACGCATTTGGCTGCCATAGACTTCAACCGTAATCCCATCCAACATCCCAGGATTAGCTTGACCTGTACGAATGCTATTTAGATCATTTTTTAAATGCTCTAAGGCCGCTTCCATTTTTTCTTTAGTTTGTTTGACTGTACTCATTTTGAGTGCTCCTTAAATTTAATGTTCTTCAACATACGTGCCTTTTTCTATTAAAGAGGCGATATTAATTTGACCGCATTCTAGTAGCTGCATATTAAAAACGAGAATAGGGATATGATTATTTCGGCACAATGCAACGGATGTAGCATCCATGACTTCCAGTTTTTCTGCAAGAAATTGCGAGTAGCTCATCTTTCCATATTTGACCGCATCTGGATGCTTGATAGGGTCTTTGTTGTAAATGCCGTCCACTTTAGTGGCTTTAAGTAAAACATCTGCTTGAATCTCGCTGGCTCGCAATGCGGCAGCCGTATCTGTGGTAAAGTAGGGATTGCCAGTACCCCCCACAAAAATCAAAATTTTACCCTCTTTGAGCAAATTTGTGGCATCACTCCAGCGGTAGGAGGAGGCAATTTGAGGGCATTCGATCGCAGACATTACTTTTGATTGACATCCGATCGACTCCAAAGCCTGTTGTAGGACAATTCCATTCATTAAAGTGGCAAGCATGCCGACATGATCGGACGGGGTACGTGGCATGCCAAGTTCTTTTAAGTTGATTCCTCGAAAAATATTTCCTCCACCAATCACAATGCCTAGCTCATGTTGATTATCGTGAATTTTTTTCAGAGAGTGCGCAACAGATTGGCAGGTTGCATAATCGATTCCAAATTTTGTTGGACCGATCAGAATCTCACCAGAAAGTTTCAAAAGAATACGTTTATGTTTATTAGTGTGTATATCCATGCAATAGTCCGCTTAATAGTTGTTTGTCATCTAGCTAAAGCTGAATAAGTGAGTGTAAAGCTTGATTTGAGAATTTGCAAGTTCAGAATGAAGCAAAATGAGACAAAAAACAAATGACATTAAGATGAAATGCATATGCATAAAGTCTTTTTTAAATGAAAACGGCATTAGTTACAATTTATCAGTCTTTACTTCGTGTATTTTAAGAGAAGCCATTCTTTTGGTTAAAGAGGAAGGACCCCTGGAAGATTTCATTTAAGCAATTCGATTCTTGTGTAAATTGTGCCTTGCCTTTAAAATTAGGGCTCATTTTTTTAACGAGTAAACATTCATGCAAGTTATGCAATCTAATTTTTCCATGTTACCTTTTGAAATTGAGTCAAGCTGGCAAAAAGCTCTCGAGGAAGAGTTAAAAAAACCTTATCTCTTGGAGCTTGCTGTTTTTTTAGAAAAAGAACGGGCCATGGGGGCGCAGATCTATCCTCCAAAAAATTTAATTTTCAATGCACTTTGGAATACACCATTTGATCAAGTGAAAGTGGTCATTATTGGACAAGATCCTTATCACGGTCCTGGGCAAGCGCACGGATTGAGTTTTAGTGTTCCAGAAGGGATTCCCCAACCCCCTTCCCTGAAAAATATTTTCAAAGAATTAGCTGAAGATCTCGGAATTCCTGCACCCTCACATGGTTGCTTATTACATTGGGCCAAACAGGGCGTTCTGTTATTAAATGCAACCCTGACGGTTAGACAAGGAGAGCCTATGTCTCACGAAGGCAGAGGTTGGGAGCAATTTACCGATTCTATCGTAAAAGCTTTACTCATTCAAAAAAAACCAATGGTATTTATTTTGTGGGGCAAATGGGCTCAGAAAAAATGGGAACATTTCAAGAATTTGCAAGATCCCAATCAACACTTGGTACTTACAGCTGCGCATCCTTCTCCATTCTCTGCGCACCAAGGTTTTTTTGGATGCCATCATTTTTCGAAAACAAATCAGTGGCTAGAAAAACATCATTTAACTCCGATTGATTGGAAAATTGTTTAAATCCTTTTCGTTTTCTTAATAGAGTGTGGTATAATGTTCTTTTATACCATTTTTTATTTGGAGAACGATTTACATGATTTCTTTGCAAGATCTCCCATCTTCGGTTCAACATTGTGCACTTGAAGGACGCGACATTTATCTCGTCGGTACAGCTCACGTTTCTGCTCAGAGCGTGCAAGATGTGCGTGACACGATCGAAAAATTGCGACCCGATACAGTTTGCATCGAACTTTGTCCTTCTCGTTATCAATCGCTTAATCAGCAAGATGCCTGGAAGAAGATGGATCTTTTCGAAGTTGTTCGAAAAGGGAAAGCCCTCTACTTGATGGGGCACTTGATCATGAGTGGTTTTTATCAGAGAATCGGTCAGCAGCTTGGAGTAAAACCGGGAGCTGAAATGCTTGAAGGGGCACGTTTAGCTAATGAGTTAAATGCAGAGCTTGTTTTAGCTGATCGCTCGGTTGAAGTGACCATTAAGCGTGTTTGGAGAAATTTGAATTTTTGGAATCAAATGAAAGCAACCGCACACCTGCTGTCTGGTTTTTTCTTAGCAGAAGAGATAGATCAACAGTCGATTGAAGAATTAAAAAATCCTGAAAATCTTGAAAGTGCTTTACACGAATTTGCAAAAGAGTTCCCGCAAGCAAAAGAAAAAGTAATTGATGAACGGGACTGGTATTTAGCTGAAAAAATTCGAACAGCTCCAGGAAAAACAGTTGTTGCAGTCGTCGGAGCTGGACATGTGCCTGGTATTTTAACACACATTCACCATGAAACCTCTTTAAAAGAGCTGGAAGAGGTGCCTGCACCCTCAAAATGGCCAACTTATTTTAAATGGGGATTTTCAGCGTTACTCGTTGGTTTAGTTCTCTACGGTTTTCTTTCAGGGGCTTCAGAAAAGTCGATCCAATCCATTTATTTATGGGTTGCGAGCCACGCCCTTTTAGCTGGAGCAGGAACAGCACTTGCTTTTGGCCATCCTTTAGCGATTATTGCTTCATCGATCGCGGCTCCCTTTACCAGCTTAAATCCGATGATTGCTGCGGGGTGGATTGCAGGTCTTGTCCAAGCTTGGGTGAAACGCCCCACTGTTGCTGATCTTGAAAATGTTCCTTCTGCCATTACTTCTTTAAAAGGCTTTTGGACAAATCCTGTAACACGTGTTTTATTAGTGGTGATTTTAGCGAATTTGGGTAGTTCTTTAGGCACATTTATTACGAGTGCTTGGATTCTTTCTCACTCGATATAGAACAAAAAATCTTTTGTTGAATTTCAAAAAATGGGATAAGTCGGACATAAATCAATCCGCCAAGGAGGAAATATGTCTGGCTTATCTGATCTCAAAGCATGCGTTTTTACATTTCTTATCGGTTTGCTATCCGTACAACCTGTCTATTCCGACTGCAAACTTTGTGAGAAAATTCGGGAAGAAAATGCCAAAAAAATAAATCCCTATGAGTACTACGAAGATTATTTAGAAGCCGAAAAGCAAGAGAGAGATGGATCAGAAATAGAATTTTCTGAAGATGAAGTTCAGCAAAAAAAAGCGGCAGAGTAAATATTTTATGATTGCGTTGATTCTTTTTGCTGTTTGTTATTTTTTTTTCGTTCTTTTCCCAAATCGAAAAGCGGAAGTGGGTCTTTTGGGCTCGCTGGCTCTCGTTGTTCTTGGGCAAATTTCATGGGATACCGCTTTTTTTGAACTCGTCAATTGGAATGTGGTTGGCCTATTTTTAGGGACGCTTATTTTAGCGGAATTATTTTTGCTGTCGCGCGTACCCGCAGTGGTTTCCGAATGGTTAGTAGATCGTTCTAGTAATGCACGAACCGCATTGATGAGCATTTTTATTCTCACAAGCTTCATTTCCATGTTTGTCGAAAACGTCGCCGTTGTCCTATTGGTGGGCCCTGTAGCCATGACCTTATGTGAAAAATTGCGTATTTCCGCCTTTAAGCCGATGGTTTTGCTTGCCATGTTTTCGAATTTGCAGGGGACTGCGACATTAATTGGCGATCCTCCGAGTATGATCATGGGAGGGTACATGAAAATGACATTTAACGACTTTTTCGTTTATCAGGGAAAACCTAGCATTTTTTTTATTGTACAAGCTGGTACAATTGGGGCCCTTTTATATGCCTGGTATCTCCTTAAAGATGAAAAGAAGCAGGTGAAGCTAATTCCTGTTGAAACCGTGCGATCGTGGATCCCCACTTTGTTGCTCGTTCTTTTAATCTTCATCTTGGCTCTAGGCTCTTTTATCGATAAAGAAATGTCATGGTTGGCGGGAATTGCGGCGATGGGGCTTGCCTTTATTGGGATGCTATGGTTTTGGACAGGACCCCGGTGGATTCCTGTTGTAGAGATGTTGAAGAATATCGATTGGAAGACCACTCTTTTTTTTGCAAGCCTGTTTATTTTAGTGGGCGCTGTTCAAAAAGCAGGATGGATGGATGTTGCAGCAAAGGGACTATCCTCTGTTTTAGGAGAAAATAAGGTCATTTTTTTTATCGTGATCATTGGCTTGTCCATTCTGGTATCGGCGTTTGTGGATAATGTGCCTTTTTTACTCGCCGCAATTCCAGTTGTCATGGATCTCGCTAAAATCAATCAAATATCCGTTCCATTTCTTATGTTTGCATTATTGGTCGGTACATGCCTAGGAGGAAATATTACCCCCATAGGAGCTGCTGCCAATATCGTTGCTGTGGGGATTTTAGAGAAAAAAGGGCACCCCGTCAGTTTTGGAGATTACGTTCCCATAGGAATTAAATTTACAACCTGTGCTGTAATTCCCGCTGCAATCGTGCTTTGGATGATATGGGCATAAATATGGACACAGAACTTTTCAAAAAAATCCGACGCATTCAAATTCAAACCACGCACCTCGCTGAAGACATTTTGGCGGGGGCGTATCACTCGGCTTTCAAAGGCAAGGGAATGGAGTTTGAAGAAGTGCGGGAATACCAGCCCGGTGATGAAATTCGTCATATTGATTGGAATGTGACAGCCCGCATGGACCATCCCTATGTAAAAAATTTTAAAGAAGAAAGAGAGATTACCGTTATCATTCTAGTGGATATTTCATCATCCTCAAGATTTGGCAGTCAAAATTTATTGAAAAGTGAACTGATTGCAGAAATCGGAGCCGTTTTAGCGTTTTCAGCCATTAAAAACCAAGACCGTGTGGGTTCCATTCTTTTTTCTGACCAGATTGAATCCTATTTATCTCCCAAAAAAGGATCTAGGCATGTTTTAAGGGTTGTACGGGATTTGCTTGTGTTTATCCCTCAACATCAAGGGACTGACTTAGGTGCAGCACTTGCTTTTCTGGGAAAGGTTCAACGAAAGTCCGCCATTTGCTTTTTGATTTCCGATTTTTTAACAACAGGGTATGAACAGCAGGCGAAACTTATTGCTCAAGGGCATGATCTTATTTCGATTTGTATTCGAGATCCACATGAAGAGTCTTTTCCCAACTTAGGATTGCTCAATATGAAAGATCTTGAATCTAAGTCGGAAGCATTAGTTGATTCAAATCAGAATACGGATAAACTTAGGGTTGAAGCAGAAAAGCGTTTAAAGGATGCGCAATTTTTTATGAAAACCATTGGTGCTGATTTTGTTGAAATTCGCACTGATCAGCCCTATATTCCGATCTTGAGAAAGTTTTTTAAGATTCGAGGATTGAAGCGATGAAAAAAATAATCCTTTTATTTTTTTGCATGGCGACCCTCTTTTTGCAGGCTCAAGATCCCCTTTTGCAAGCAAGCATCAGGCTAATTCCAGAAAAAATTTCCTTAGATCAAACAGTTGACATTCAGTTAAATTTGAAATATCCGGAAGGATACCACACAGATATTTCGACATTGCAGGAACATTTGATGAGAAATTCCAGCTTTGATTTTTTTCCTTTTTCATTTATTTCAGAACCTAAGATTACCAAAACCTCTAGTCATGGCATCATTCAGGAAACCATCCTTTTTACTCTACAGCCAGAGATTCCAGGAACACACAAGCTTTCGTTTTTGAATATTCCTTTATATAAAGATACCATCCCGGAAAAACCAGTTGAAAATCTGATTTCGGGTATTTTTCAGGTGAGCGTCAGCATGCCTTCATCTTCGCTGAATGAAATCCAGTTTGTTCCACCACTCCCGCTTTCTGGAAAGCTTCCGATCAATCTATCTGACTCAAATAAACGGACGACAGAAACCCTCTTCTTTTCCGCAGCTTCTTTAAAAAAAACAGAAGGGGAATTGCAAGCTCGAAAATTCCCCTGGGAAAAGATTGGAGCTGCCATTTTATGTGTGTTAGCAGGATTGATTGCATGGGTCATGACGCGCGATAAACAAATCACACCTATTACAGCTCGAAAAAAAATAAAAGAATCGGAAAAAGCCTTTGTCAGCTTAAAGCGTGCTCACCTACTAGAGAAAGGGGAGCTCTCTTCTTTCATGGAACAATTAAGCGATGTTCTTAAAAAGTACTTGGAAGAACAATCTGGATTGCAGGCGGAAGTTTTGACAACCGATGAATTAGTTCCGCATGTTGCTTCCCAGAAGATTCAACAATTCTTCCTTAAGTCCGATCTTGTTAAATTTGCAGGTTATAGGCCTACTCTGGAAGAGTGCCAACAAGCCGAAGCACTTGTCAATACCTGCCTTAAACATTCTTAAGCGTATCGCCCCATTCCGCATCTTTTGCTTGCTTGTACAAATCCTTGTGTCGTTTTGAGATAATCGTTTTTTGGATGCCTTTAGATGTACATAAACGCAAATGAACATGTCCGGAACGTTTTTGAGGGTGTTCCAAAATGCGATTTTGAGACATTGTTAGAGGTTGTCTGGAAAAAATCACATAGGAAAATTTCTCATCTTCATAGCCCAACGCTCCTTCTTTGCATTGACGGTGGATACGAGAGCGCTCTACTCTTTTGAAGAAATGACACCAATCTCCTTGAGACATAGGGCATGCTCCCGCTTGCGGGCAAGGGCCTACAAGATAACCGCCCAACTCTAAAATTTGCTGACGGGCCTGAAGAATGGTTTTAAACCCTCTTTGAGAGCCTGGTTCGACAATGACTAAAAATTGTTCGGTAGATGTCCAACTTTTTTGCACTACCTCGGTGATGTCTTTAAGTTCACCCAGCACATAGGAAACGATGACCAAATCATGGGGAAAAGGGGTGAAAGTGGAAAGACATTGTGGCTTCCATTCAGTATCGGGAAATGCAGCATGTGTTGCGAGACGTTGTCCAATCTTAATCAATTGCGCATCTTGTTCGACTAGGGTGGCTTTAATTATGTGCGGAAATAAAGCCGTCGCCGCCCAAGTTCCTGTTCCAGGACCCGCTCCCAAATCTAATACAGAAGAAATTTGTGTGGTGGGAATTTGCTGCAAAATGTGTTCGATTACTTTATATATAGCCGGCATCCGTGTTACTAGGTAGGACATTCTTTCCACATTAGATTGCATCCAAGTTTCTTGATGTGCGGAAATGTAGTCTCGTTGTTCTTCTAGTCGATATCGATTCGTGAGGTTTTCGCGGGCCCTTTTCAACTCAGATAAAGAAAAGCAACCTATTTCCGACTCTATTGCCTGATTTAATTTCACAAAGCTCATAAAATTCTCTTAAAAAAATAAAAAGAAATAGTATGCACTTAGATCATTTTAAAATCCATCTAATTTATTTTGAAAAGAAAAACTAACAGAGAGAAGATCTTCTATTATGAATAATCGTTTTCGATTTGGTGGAACTGTATGGGGGGGGGGGACATTGGGGATCAGGAGAATGTTCATCGTGAGATTGAATGAAATTGTGCGCGTGCACCAAGCATAAAAAAGAATGAGCACACGCTGTAATTCAAATGCTATCAACTTTTAAAAAAAACTTTATTGCTAATTAATTCAAATAAATTAATTGGCAAATCTTTCAAGGATGAGTTTTTTATCGGAACTAACAAATGATTTTTGAATCAAGCCTTCTGGTGATCGAAAGGACTAAAATAAAATTTTTCAATACGCTTTTTTAGTTCAATTTCTTCAGGGGACTTTCTTTTTTTTTTTGATGGAGCATGCCAAACAGTTAAATATCTAAATAATAAACGAGGAACCAAATTCTTCTCTTTTGTAGGATCTACACCAAAAGAGCTTAAATATTGGTTTGCAGTATAAAGTTTGTATAGTTTGTTTTCTGATCCCATTTCCCATTGAAAGCGAGGCCCTACACCTTGCTCTTTAATGCAGCGACAGCTGTCTCTTATCTCACAAAATAAACGTGTGATGATATTTTTTTGTTTTAATGTCTTATCATTACTTTTGTATAGATCGGTAATTTTGAATGATATTTCTTTTAATTTTGCTCGGTTTATTTCATCGTAATCACAGTTTTTTTTAATTACAGATTGGATTGCTAAAGATAATTTGTCTATGTGCACTCGCCCACGATAACCTTGCACGTAAACATAGCGAAATCCAAAAAAGGAAACTCCTTCTTTAATATCTTTAGTAATTGTATATAAATCTGTAAAAGAAGATGTATTATTTAATGCTGTATTTAATTTGTTCATATAAGCTCTTTATTAAGGGGGTAATCTTTCTTTAAAAACTATTCGCGGGGCTTCTGGGATTCCAAAGGTTTTTTTTCATCATATGCCCATTGCAAATGATCTTTCGCTTCTTTGTCCCACTCCTTTTTTAAAAGGTCTCGGCACTTTACATCGATGTCGTCCGGTTTAACACCAAATTCATGGCATAAAAAAGCGAATTTTTCCAAGAGAATATGGATGCATTGACTTTCCTTCTTTCGTTTTATAGCCAGTTCATTCATCCAATTTTTCATGGCATAATCTCTATCAATGGTCAAATTTATCATCAAGTTATTTAAACCAGATCTCACCTTTGGATGAAGACCGGTGGAATTAAAATTATTCATTTCATTAATAATAGCATCTGCTACTTTAGCTGCCATTTTATAATCATAAACAAGATCTTTTTCTTCAAAATCACAAATTCTAAAAGGAGATCCAAATTTACTTTTCGGTTTTACTCTTAGCCAGTGTAAAATGGCTTTTTCTTCATAAACTTTTCCATCAGGAGCTCTCACTGGCTTTTCGAACAAAGTCCCCTGAAGTGGACAGCACAATTCCATTAAATTTTCCCTAGTATCAATAAAATCATTAAAAGCTTTTCTAATGCTTTCCTTGATTAATTTTACTTTCCATTCCTGAAATTGGGTACTCTTTTTATATGTTGACACGCATGTGGCACCTGCATCAGCCGTAATGGCCGCTATTCCAGCTCCTACACCACCTACACCAAGAGCACCTGTAGCTCCTCTCCAAGGAATTAAGCCTACACCAACTGTTACTGCAGCTATACGTGATTTGTTCTGGGATTCCAAAAAATCAATATGAGCGTAATATTCTTCATCTGTAAATGTATAGTCATTTGTTTTTGTGTAAAGCCATCTTTTTTTGCTTTTTGGAAGATTTATGTTTGCAATCGCTGCTTTCTCTGTTGACCAAGTGAAGCAACTATGTTTTCCTTTGCTAAAAATAGAATCGGTGCCAGTTATTGAAAATTTAGGGGTATTGTGTAAGTCTTTATTTATTTCTTCCAACATTTTTTTGCCGAGAGAGCTAGAAGCAAGCCATGTTGGGGTTCTGCGTTTGTACCTTAATTTTTCAGGATCGATCATTTTGGACTCAATTTCATTTCCTGTATGGTGTGAAAGACATACAAAGTATTTCCCTTCTTTAACAGGTTTGCCGTCAGCTCCAGCTACCGTTCCATCGCTGAATCCTTCTGTTATTATTTCTGCATGATTACCCTTACAGCACATTCCATAACTAATCCCTATTCCTCCTTCCGCAATTATGGTTATGGCCCATGTATATCTGTCAACTTGTTTATGTTTATCCATACGAGGTATCATTCTCAGATGACCAATTTCGACTTTGAAAGGATTTAAAGAGCTAAATTTCTGAGGATTATTTGTGATAAACAAGTGGTCAAAAATTTCTTGGTCAAAAATTTCTCTCAGTTTGTTGAGTTTTTTTGAGCTGTTAGAAAGAGAGTAATATGTTGCTTTTTTTTGTAAGTTTGCAGTAATTTTTTCCATTTTCTCTTTGCGCACTTCTAAGCTATCATTACTTGTAAATACAGCTTTTAACGCAAGTAGGCCTATTTTTTTTTCATCCGCATGATGGTTTGGTTCGGTGTTATATGAATAGCTTGCTTTGACTTGAGCATTTTTTTTTAGAAATCTGACTATTTCATCAGGAGAATCAGTATTTAATTTCTGCCATTCTTTTTTAAATGCTTCGTGTGAAGATTGATTGGATTTACTTTCAGCACACATTAATTGCAATAAGTTTATATCGAATGGCATCCTAGAATTTTTTTGCGTGCTTTTTTCAAATAACTGCCATATTAAATCATTCTTCAAGTGCAAAAGACTCAGCTCTCCATTTTCCAATATCCATTTAGCACGAACTTGACCAAACTCAGGTTGTTTCTCATCATTTATGATTGGCTCGGATTTAGTTAAATCGCGGATAGTTTTTTCTATAGGTGTACCAGGTAAAGTTGGTATACAGCCTCTTGACAAATTATAAGAAATTTTATCGAACAATTCATAATTTAGTCTATCACCATCTTGCGCAATGGTCAAGATCACATCATCCGCGACCCATTCGCGAAAATAAGGTTTTTTTGTTTCTTTTGCTTCATCTTTTTTTTGACTAGTTGAGCCTGCAATACCGGGGACACTCTTTTGGCAGAGTTGATAGGTTGAAAGTGAACAATTCATAAATAAATTCCCTTATCGAATTAAGTTATTTTTTACTAATGGCGGATAATTTTTTTTAAATTTAGCATTTTTCGAGGAAGAACTTTAAAAATGAAGTTATTTTATTAGGACGTTTTTCAATGGAATAATTAATCGATTTTTTCATTTGCATTTCTTGGATTTTTCATCGAAAAAAATTGAGGCCGGTGGCCTCTCTGAACGTCATATTATTTGTATCCTTAAAAAGTTATAGACAAAAAAATATTATCGCTACGATATAGCTCGCATGAAAATAAATCAAACAAAATGTTTTTATATTAGACATTGTTAATAAAAAAAAGATTGTGTTGAAGAGGTAATACTTTAATACTTATTCATTACAAGTAATTTATGCATTTAAGTCTTTCCTTCTGGGTGTGTGAGTATGATTTCATCAATAAAATTTAGCCGTCATGATATGCTGATATTAAAATTCGACAAATTTCATTTGGTGCAATCTTTTCCAAAATAGTTCTTCCGATTATCTCTTTTTGCTTCTTCTATTTACAGATTAGATCCAGCGTTTTCGCATGTCTTTTGTACCCATTTTAATAGTTCAGATCCCATAGTTCAATCTAGATGAGATCAAGGAACGAATTCGAAAATCCCTGTTCGAACGCGTTTCATTAGATAGAATTGTCGAGACCCAGGTTGCTTGAATTTATGGAGATTGCAATATTTTCCAGATGACTTAAATGCAACGGTCATTGCAGAAAATAATAGACTTCTTTCGAAATTCCTTACGGCAACTCCAAATTGTGTATCCCCGCGATCAGGTTAAATCTTAAGCCAAACCGTTTTCTTCGATTTCTATACCTATCACTTATAATCTTAAATCTTTTTAAGCTGCCTATAACATTCTCATTTACAACTCTTTCTGACGCGATTTCTCTATTTTGTTGTTTTTCTTCCGCTGTTAATGGCTTCTTCTTACTTG